>NZ_JBEZXS010000011.1:0-249022 GCF_040638185.1 Streptomyces sp. NPDC026672 | reverse complement strand
CAATTCACGGCGACGTGCCCGCACCGGACCGAACACTCAGCTACCGCCCGCGACACGGCCATCAGGACCCAGCCACCCCACAGTGCCAGCCACCATAAGAGGTCCTAACAGAAGTTGTTGATCAGGTGACTTTCGGTGTGGGCGGTCGTTGGTCTGGTCGTGGGGAAACGCCAGTCACGGCCGTGGATCGTGTCGGATGACCTGTGCGTTGCTGCCCGAGCCGGGTCCGAAGCTGGTGGAAGGCCGGCCACGGGTCCCGGATCGGCAGGCGCTGTGCGGAATCCTGTTCGTGCTGCACACCGGCATCCAGTGGGAGTACCTGCCGCAGGAGCTGGGCCCCGGGTCGGGCATGACGTGCTGGCGGCGCCTGGCCGCGTGGAACGAGGCCGGCGTGTGGGACGAACTGCACCTGGTGCTGCTGACTGGCGGAAACCGCAACGACGTCACCCAACTCCTGCCCCTGCTCGACAAGGTGCCGGCCGTGGCCGGTGTCGTCGGCCGGCCCAGACACCGGCCCGACGCACTCCTCGCCGACCGCGGCTACGACCACGACAAGTACTGGCGCCTGCTATGGCGGCGCGGCATCCGCCCGGTGATTGCCGGACGAGGCGAGGAACACGGCTCCGGCCTGGGCGTCTTCCGTTACGTGGTCGAGCGCACGATCGCCTGGCTGCACGGCTTCCACCGCCTACGGATCCGCTGGGAACGACGCGACGACATCCACGAAGCATTCCTCGGCCTCGCTACCTGCTTGATCACCCACCGCCACGTCCAACGCCTTTGTTAGGACCTCTAAGTCCGCAAGAAGTAATTACGGCTTCGGACCCAGCCGATGTGGAGACTGACGGGATGTCACTTTCGAGCCGCTAACGCAATTCCTTCGGTGGGGTGCGCTTGCTGTCGACCTTGTCGACGCGGACCAGTTCGCCCCAGACGACGTACCGGTAGCGGCTCGTGTAGACCGGGGTGCACGTCGTCAGGGTGATGTAGTGGCCCGGCTTGGTGCGGCCGGACTCCTTCGGGACCTGGTCGAGGACGCGGACGTTGAACTTCGAGGTCTCCGCGAGGACGGCGTAGGTCTTGTAGACGTACCACTTGTCCTTCGTCTCGAAGACGATCGGGTCGCCCTTCCTCAGCTTGTCGATGTTGTGGAACTTGGCGCCGTGCCCGTCCCGGTGGGCGGCCAGGGTGAAGTTACCCTCGCCGCCGGACATCGGGAGCTTGGCCTTCACGGGGTCCGTGTAGTAGCCGGCCACGCCGTCGTTGAGGATCTCGGTGGACGTGCCCTTCTCCACGAGGACGTCGCCGTTCCTCATCGCGGGCACGTGCAGGAAGCCGATGCCGTCCTTGGTGTCCAGCGCGCCCGGCCCGGTGTCCTGCTCGGCCCAGTGGTCGCGGACCTTGTCACCCTGCCGGTCCGCCGCGCGGTCCGCGACGACGTTCGTCCACCACAGGGAGTAGACGACGAAGAGGCCGAGCACCAGGCCCGCCGTGATGAGGAGTTCACCGAGAAAGCTGACCGCCAGGGCGATCGGTCCGGGCCTCCGGCGGCCCGGTGGGGCCCCCGCGTCCGGCATGTCCGTGTGTTCTTCGGTGTCGTCCGCGGTCGCTGCCACTGTTCATCTGCCCTTACTCGACGAGCGCATCCGGCTTGCCCTTGCTGCGTGGGCGTTCCTCGACCATCTTGCCCCAGACGATCAACCGGTACTTGCTGGTGAACTCCGGCGTGCAGGTGGTCAGCGTGATGTAGCGGCCGGGCCCGGTGAAGCCGGAGCCCTTCGGGACCGCGTCGAGCACGCCGATGTTGGACGGCGGGGTGACCGGCAGCATCGACGTCACCTTGTACACGAAGTACTTGTCCTGCGTCTCGACCACGACCGGATCGCCGGCCGCGAGCCTGTTGATGTACCGGAACGGCTCGCCGTGGGTGTTGCGGTGGGCGGCGAGCCCGAAGTTGCCCGTCTTCGCGTCCGGCATGGCCGTCTTGAGCGCGCCGTCGCCGTAGTGGCCGACCATGCCCTTGTCGAGGACCTTCTTGTTGCTGACGCCCTCGGCGATCGGCACCACGACGTCCAGCTTGGGGATGTGCAGGATGGCGAAGCCCTGGCCCGGCTCGAACGCGCCCGGGGCGCCGGCGCCGCTCGCCCAGTCGTCCTGGAGACTGCTCGTCTCGTTGTCCGCCTGCGCGTGCGCCCGGACGTTGGTCCACCACAGCTGGTAGGTGACGAACAGCAGCATCAGGACGCCGGTGGTGATGAACACCTCGCCGATCGCCCGGCTCGCGACCACGGCAGGACCGGGCTTGCGCATCCGCGCCTGGCGCCGGGCCTCGACCCGGGACAGGGGCGTGTCCGACCCACCGTCCTCCGGTGCGCCCTCCGCCGACGCGTTCTCCGCCGCGCTCTCCCGTGCGCCGCCGTGCCGCCCGCCGCGGCGCTTGGCTGCCTTTCTGCGGGCCGCGCGGCCACCCGGTGTCGCTCCTGTGGCGGAGGAGGCCGAAGAGGCGCCAGAGGACGCTCCAGGGCCGCTGCGGACCTCCGGAGGCAGGTCCGAGAGGCGCAGCGCGACCGTCTCCTCGTCCACGGGCGGCAGATAGGCCGTCTCCGCGTGCGGGTCGGGCGTCCGGCCGTCCGCCTCGGACCAGCCCCCGTGCGCGCCGGAAGCCCCGTACGACGCGTCGCCGTACGAGGCTCCGGTCTCGCGCTCGGGGCGCAGCGCGGTCACGCCGTGGCCCTGCCCACCACCGGGGCGAGCCCCGCCGATCTCGCCACCGCGTCCTCGTCCCCGCACTCGGCCAGCCAGTTGGCCAGCATCCGGTGGCCGTGCTCGGTCAGCACGGACTCGGGGTGGAACTGGACGCCCTCGACGGGCAGTTCGCGGTGGCGCAGGCCCATGACGATGCCGTCGTGCGTCCGGGCCGTGACCTCGAGCTCGGGCGGGACGGTGGCCGGTTCGGCCGCCAGGGAGTGGTAGCGGGTCGCGATGAACGGGGAGGGCAGTCCGGCGAAGACGCCCTTGCCGCCGTGCTCGACCGGTGAGGTCTTGCCGTGCAGCAGTTCGGGGGCGCGGTCGACGACACCGCCGTACGCCACCTGCATGGACTGCATGCCGAGGCAGACGCCGAAGACGGGGACGCCGGTCGCGGCGCAGTGCCGGACCATGTCGACGCAGACGCCCGCCTCTTCGGGCGTGCCGGGTCCGGGCGACAGCAGCACGCCGTCGAATCCGTCCTGGGCGTGGGCCGTGGAGACCTCGTCGTTGCGCAGGACCTCGCACTCGGCGCCGAGTTGGTAGAGGTACTGGACGAGGTTGAAGACGAAGCTGTCGTAGTTGTCGACGACGAGAATCCGCGCACTCACTGGTTGTCCACCGTCACATCGTTGAAGGGCAGCAGCGGCTCGGCCCACGGAAAGACGTACTGGAACAGGACGTAGACCGCGGCCGTCACGAGCATGAGCGCGATGAACGCCTTCACCCACACGTTGCCCGGCAGATGCCGCCAGATCCAGCCGTACATGCCGTCCCTTCCGTCGCGCCACGGCACCAGACTCACGCCGTACGGCACCAGACTAACGGCGCGGAGCCCTTGGTTCGCCTGCCTCCACAGGCTGTGTGGCGCCGCCGTGCGCCATGACCCGTACACCCGGACTTACGTGGCACAGGGTCGATCACTTCAACGCACGCGGGCACTGTTTTGTACGGCCCTTTGTCGATTCCGTACCTGACCGGGGACGCGGCGCTAGGAGACGGGCTTCGCGTAGTGCAGGTCCACGGTGCCGGAGTAGCCGGGCAGCGTCGCCGTGCCGTCCTCGGTGACCTTCCAGCCCAGGCCGTAGACGTTGACGTACACCATGTAGTTCTGGATGGCGGGGCTCGCGGCGAGCGCCTTCTGGAGCCGGTCCGGGTCGCCGACGGCGGTGATCCGGTACGGCGGTGAGTAGACGCGGCCCTGGAGGATCAGGGTGTTGCCGACGCAGCGCACCGCACTGGTGGAGATCAGCCGCTGGTCCATGACCTTGATGCCCTGGGCGCCGCCCTGCCACAGCGCGTTCACCACGGCCTGGAGGTCCTGCTGGTGGATGACGAGGTAGTCGGGCTGCGGCTCGGGGTAGCCGGGGAGCTTGGCGGTGGCGTCGGGCGGGGCGTCGTTGAGCGTGACCGTGACGGCCCTGCCGGTGAGCTTCCGGGTGCCGGCGCTGCCCTCCAGGCCGGTGAGCCGGCGGTCCTGGGCCCCGCTGCTGCCGTCGTCCCGCTCGGCGAGGCCCTCGATCTCGGCGCGGACCCCGGCGTTGGACTCGTCCAGCTCCTTGTTCTTGTGGCTGCGCTCCTGGATCAGGTCGGAGAGCTTCAGCAGGGAGGCGTCCGTACGGATGTCGGTGCCCTTGGCGGTGTCGAAGCTGGTGAAGAAGATGAGACCGGCGAGGGCGAAGACGGCCGCGGTGAGGATCCGCACCGGACGGAAGCGGGACGCAGGAACAGGTCCGGAACCTGTTGATCCCGTCCCGGGGGAGTCGGCAGAATTGCTCAACGTACCCTTATCTCCTTCGGCGCCGCGGAAGCACTACGCTAACGGACGCCCGGGGGAGCGCTAAGAGTCCCCTTGTACGCTGCCCCCGAGCCCGACCCAGTTACCTGCGCGGCCACGCAGCGCATCGACAGGAGAGACCCTCGTGCCGAAGTCACGTATCCGCAAGAAGGCCGACTACACGCCGCCCCCGGCGAAGCAGGCGGCGGCTATCAAGCTGACCAATCGCGCCTGGGTCGCCCCCGTCATGCTGGCCATGTTCGTCGTCGGCCTGGCCTGGATCGTCGTGTTCTACGTGACGGACGGTTCGCTGCCGATCGACTCCCTGGACAACTGGAACATCGTGGTCGGTTTCGGCTTCATCGCGGCGGGCTTCGGCGTCTCCACGCAGTGGAAGTAGCTCTGCCCAGGGTTATCCGCTGAGTTATCCACAGCTCTGCGTAGTCATCCACACCCTCCTGGGGAAAAGACGACGATCTGTGGATAACCCCTGGAGTGTTGACGCCGGTATGACTGGCCCACCGGTATCCGCAAACACGTTCGCCCCCTGCCTCACCTGGGAAAACTCCCCGGAGGGACAGGGGGCACAGCTGTTCCCGCACGCTATGCACAAGATCCGGCACACGCTGTGGACAACGGTTCGGTATCAGCTGAGCTGAGCGGTTCTGAGGACGGTCAGGACCACTACGACCACCAGGACGAGGGCACAGGTGCCGAACTGCACCAGCGCGCGCCGCTCACGCGGGGCGTGCACCATCGCGTAGCCGGTGATCACGCCGGCGACCAGGCCGCCGACGTGGGCCTGCCAGGCGATGCCGGGCACCCCGAAGGTGATGATGAGGTTGATCACCAGCAGGGCGATGATCGGCCGCATGTCGTAGTTGAGCCGGCGCATCAGGACGGCGGTCGCGCCGAAGAGGCCGAAGATCGCGCCCGAGGCGCCCAGCGAGGCGACGTTCGGCGCCGCGAGGAGATAGGTGAGCGCGCTGCCCGCCAGGCCCGAGACCACGTACAGCGTGACGTAGCGGACCCGGCCGAGTGCCGCCTCCAGGGGGCCGCCGATCCACCACAGGCTCAGCATGTTGAACGCGATGTGGAGATAGCCGCCGTGCAGGAACACGGAGGTCAGCAGCCGGTAGTACTGCCCGTGCGCGACGCCTTCCAGGGACCCGAGCAGCGGGACGTAGGCGTTGCCGATCAGGGTGAAGCGGTCGGTGAAGCGGTCGCCGACGGTGAGCTGCACCAGGAAGAAGGCCAGGTTCAGGCCGATCAGAACCTTGGTGACCAGGCGCGGGTCGGCCGTGACGGTCCCGCCGGCCACCGTGCGCGGCCGGGTCGCCGTCGGCGCGTGGCCGGTGCCGGAGCCCGAACGCACGCACTCCGGGCACTGGAAGCCGACCGACGCGCTGACCATGCACTCCGGGCAGATCGGGCGCTCGCAGCGGGTGCAGCGGATGCCCGTCTCGCGGTCCGGGTGCCGGTAGCACACGAGCGGGCTCCGGGAGCCCTGTGCGCTGCTTTCGGCCTGCTCCATGCGGTCCCCTCGGTCGGTCGTGGGTCATGACACCGCCCTGCCCATCCTTACGGACGAGCAGGGCGAATGGTTCCCCGGAACGGGCCGCGGTCTCAGCCCGCGCGCTTCTCGACGACGACGGACTCGATCACGACGTCGTTGACCGGCCGGTCGTTGGGGCGGGTGACGGGCACGGCGGCGATCGCGTCCACGATCTTCTGGCTCGCCGGGTCGGTGACCTCGCCGAAGATGGTGTGCTTGCGGTTCAGCCAGGTCGTGGGGGCCACGGTGATGAAGAACTGGGACCCGTTGGTGCCCGGGCCCGCGTTGGCCATGGCCAGCAGATAGGGACGGTTGAAGGAGAGCTCGGGGTGGAACTCGTCCTGGAACTCGTAGCCGGGGCCGCCGATGCCGGTGCCGAGCGGATCGCCGCCCTGGATCATGAAGCCGCTGATGACCCGGTGGAAGACCGTGCCGTCGTAGAGCTTGTCCGTGCTGCTCACGCCGGTCGCCGGGTGCTTCCACTCACGCTCGCCCTGTGAGAGCTCGACGAAGTTCCTGACCGTCTTGGGCGCCTGGTTCGGGAACAGCCGGACCTCGATGTCGCCGTGGTTGGTCTTCAGGGTGGCGTAAAGCTGCTCGGCCACGATCTGCCTTCCGTCGTCTTTCCGTGGGGCCCCGATCCTCGCACGGCGTGGACGGCGCGGCGCCCGGTGGAGGCCCGATGCGCGCGCATCCGCGCGAACCGCTTACGGAAAACCGGTCGAGTCCGCCCGTGGCGGGAGCGCGCGACGGCGATCCGTGGCATTGTCGACGACAAGCTCCCGTTGCCCAGAATTCGCCTTTCATCCGTTCTTGGACTCGATCACGACGACCGCTCGGCCAGCACCCGTATGCCTGTCGCCGCATGCCCGACGGGCCTCCGGCAGGCATGATCCGTAAAAGGGTGGAAAGTCGAAATACCGTACGCCACCGAGGAGGAGGATCCCGTGACCCGCATGAATAGCGTGCGCGCCGCGACCGGCTCGGCGAAGGACAGCGTGCTGCACGCCGCGGAAGTGGTGGCTCCCTACGCCGACACGGCGAAGGAGCGTGCCGCGTTCTACGCGCAGGAGGCACGCGTACGGCTCGCGCCGATGATGTCCCAGGCCGCCGATCAGGCCCGCGTCCAGTACGACGCCCATCTCGCACCACGGCTGGAACAGGCGCGCACCCATGTGCCGCCGAAGGTCGACGCGGCGGCGCACGAGGCCGCGCTGCGCACCCGGCACGCCGCCCGCCAGGCCGCCGAATACTCACGTCCCAGGCTCGAACAGGCCGTGGCCGCGGCCGGCCCGATGCGCGAGGAGGCCACCGCGCGCGGGGCCGCCGCGCTGGCCGCGCTGCGCGGCGACGTCACGGCCGAGGAGATCCACAAGCTGGCGCGCCGGCACCAGCGGCGCGCGCGGGCCGGCCGGGTCGTGAAGGGCCTGGCCGTGTTCGGCGTGCTGGCGGGCGCCGCGTTCGCCGCGTGGAAGTGGTGGGACAAGCAGGCCAACCCGGACTGGCTGGTCGAGCCGCCCGCCGCGACGGAGGTGCCCGAGGCCGGCGGGCTCGGCGCGGTGGACGGCAGTCTCGACCCCGAGGTCCAGGCCAAGCAGGCCGCGGAGGAGGCGGCCGAGCGGGACGAGGACCAGTGAGCGCAGGCGGTGCGGCGCGACGACGCGGCCACCGCCGACCCCGGCCACCGGCCGGGAACGCACACCCGCGGTGAGGCGGGAGCCGGCGTCGGGGCTCCCGCCTCACCTCGTGCCACGCGCGGCACCACCCGTTGCCCGGCACCCCGTGTCCAAGGCGACGCCCCGGGCCCCGGCGGTTCCCGGTACGGGCGGCTCCCGGTCCGGGCGGCTCCCGGCCTAACGGTCCTTGGCCAGGGCCACCAATTCGGCGAACAGGCCGCCCGCGTGGAGGAGTTCGTCGTAGGTGCCCTGTTCCGCGACGCGGCCCTCGCGCAGCACGACGATCCGGTCCGCGAGACGGGTGTTCTCCAGTTGGTGCGTGACCACCACGGTCATGCGGTGCGCGGCGATCCGCCGCACCTCCAGCAGGATGCGGTGCTCACCGCGCGGGTCCATCTGGGACGTCGGCTCGTCCAGGATCAGCAGCGGTGTCCTGCGGTACAGCGCCCGGCCGCACGCCAGCCGCTGCCACTGTCCGCCGGACAGTTCGGCCCCGCCGAAGAGTTCACGGGCGAGCAGGGTGTCCAGGCCCCCGGGCAGCTTCTCGACCGCCTCGCGCATGCCGACGGCGTCGACGGCTTCCCAGACCGGGGCGTCGTCGTGGGTCCTCGGCTGGCCCAGGGTGATGTTCTCGCGGGCGCGCAGCGGCCAGCAGGCGAAGTTCTGCGGCACGAGCGCGGTCCGCGCCCAGACCGACTCCGGCCGGGCCCGCGCGAGATCGATCCCGTCCCACAGGACCCGCCCCTTGTCGGGCAGCAGTACGCCGGTGATGAGCCTGGTCAGCGTGGACTTGCCCGAGCCGTTCTCCCCGACGACCGCCAGGATCTCGCCGCGGCGCAGCGTGAGGGACACCCCGGCGACGGCGGGCTCGTCCTTGCCCGGGTAGTGGTGGACGACCTCGTCGAGCCGGATCTCGTCCACGTGCTCCGGGACCACCAGCTCACCGCGCCGGGGCGCGCGCTCGGCCGCCGTCTCCAGGAAGGCGCGCATGTCGGCGAGGTAGAGGGAGGTGTGGAAGAGGGCGGCGCCGTACTGCACGACCTGGGTGAGCGCGGCCAGCGCCGTCTGCACGGCGACCAGGGCGGTGGCGGCGACCGGCAGGCCGACCCGGCCGGTGCCGGCGAGCCAGGCGAGGGCGGCCCAGGTGAGCAACAGGAACAGCCCGCCGAGCGCGGAGGTCGCCAGGGTGATGCGCAGCAGGCGCGGGGCGGCGGTCAGGGTGCGCCGGTCGATGCGCTCGGACAGGGCGCGGTACCAGTGGACGAGGTAGCCGGTCATGCCGTTGGCGCGGACCTCGTCGCCGTGGCGGGGGCTGGTCGCCCACCAGCGCGTCATGCCGCGGACGTGGCGGTCGCCGACGTTGGCGTAGTGCGTCTCGTAGTCGACGCGGGCCGCGAGCACGGCGCCGAGTCCCGCCGGGACCACCGCGAGCAGCAGCAGGGGGAGCATCAGTCCGTGCAGGGCGGTGATGACACCGCCGGCGGCGAGCATGCGGATCAGGGCGGCCAGGAACCGCTGGGCGTCCCTGACCATCGTCGTGGTCCGGGTGACCCCGACCTCGGCGGCCTCCTGGCGGTCGGCGAAGCCGTCCTCGCCGTACGCGGACGCCTCCACCCGGCAGACGGCGGAGACGAGGGCGACGTCCGCCTCCGTCACCAGGCGCGGGGTGATCCGGCCGTCCGCGTACGAGGCGAGGGCGCCGCCGGTGCGGGCCGCCGCGGTGGCCACGGCGACGACGGTGAGCGCGGGGAGGGCGGCGTGCAGGCGTTCGGGCACGGTGCCGGCCGCGAGGAGGTGGGTCATGGCCCGCACGGTGGAGGTGAGCGTCACGGCGGCGGCGACACCGGTGAGGAGCTGGCAGCCGAGCAGCAGGACGACGGCGGTCCTGTCGACCGTCCACGCCATGCGGGCGGTGGCGCGCAGCACGGACGGCAGCCGCGCGCACATCCGCGTGAAACTGGCCTCGGCCAGGGGGTTCCTGCCGGACTTGCCGCCGTACGTCAGCTCGGCGGGCGGGGGTGGGGGTGGCTTCTCGGCACCGTCCGCCGGCACGTCGCTCACGGTCATCTGCGTCCCTCCGTCGCTCCGGGCGCCGCACCGATCGGTCCGGCGAT
The DNA here is from genome assembly GCF_040638185.1 of Streptomyces sp. NPDC026672. Classification (NCBI taxonomy): domain Bacteria; kingdom Bacillati; phylum Actinomycetota; class Actinomycetes; order Kitasatosporales; family Streptomycetaceae; genus Streptomyces; species Streptomyces sp. NPDC026672. The sequence goes on along the minus strand of NZ_JBEZXS010000011.1, from coordinate 239,152 downwards.
GCCCGTCTCAACGACCCACTCCCGAATTCGAACGCGCTCGATTCCAGCCGAAGCACCGCCCCGGAATTCCGGGCCCCCGCGACGGCGGACGCGCTGAGCCACGGCCTCCCCGCCGAGCGGCACTGGCCGAATCGCCGAAACCTGTTACGGGAGTGACGAACGAGGTTCCCGGCCTGCGCGGCGAGCGATCGCACGGGGTGCTCCGGCCGCACGGCGAGCGGTCAGACCGAATCGGCTCGTTCCGGCACCCCGCACACCTGCCTTTCGGTCAACTTGCCCGCTCCTGGCGGCCGTTCCGGCGCCGAAAACGCCCTCCTCCCTGCTCACGAAGCCGGTCGAGCGGTTACGGCCGCAAAGCAGGCCGGGGAAAATCCATGATCATGCGGGTGTCGGCGGCGTCGCAGAACACTTGCGCAAACCCCCCGCGCGACTCCGGCCCACCGGAGGGGCGTAGTCACGCACCCTCCCCCGACGGACCTGCGGCGGAAGGCCGTTACTGGCCGACGAGTCTCTTGAACCGGGGCAGGTGATCTGCTCGCCGATGCGCCCATGGGCGCCGTGGTTCTCTGAACCGAAGTCAAAGAGCGGGTCGGTGCGGAGCGGGACGCACCCGCCGCCGGCGCCCGCTCGTGACGGCAACGCACGGAATCATGAAAACCCCTGCCGGAGCCCCGCCGAGGCGGACGACCCCCTATTGCGGAGCCCGGAAAACCGCGTCCCGCACATCGGCCCGGCCGCACTTTTCCGGCGGACGTCCACGCTTCCGCCCCGCTCCGCCCGCCCCGCGCACCGCCCTCAGCCGAGGCCCGGGAAGACCCCTCCGCCCCGCTTCCCCAGGCACCCGCGGGCGCACGCCAAAAAGCCTCTCCGCCCCGCGTTTTCGCAGGTCGGAGAGGCTTTGAAGGAGTGGAGCCTAGGGGAGTCGAACCCCTGACATCTGCCATGCAAAGACAGCGCTCTACCAACTGAGCTAAGGCCCCGCACTGGTGGCGACCACCGTGAGTCCAGCTCTCCGGAGGGCGCCGCAGACCAGAGTACCGGGTCACCCCCGGGATCTCGCAAAAAAGATGGGGCTCCCTGTAAACGACCACGCTCCGTAAGATGCTCGACGTGGTTCGCGACAGCGAACCACGTCTTTGGGGAAGCGATGGGGAGACGCAACATGGACGCCGCACAGCAGGAAGCCACCGCGAGAGCGCGGGAGCTGCAGCGGAACTGGTACGGAGAGCCGTTGGGGGCGCTCTTCCGTAAGCTCATCGACGATCTTGGCCTGAACCAGGCCCGTCTCGCGGCGGTCCTCGGACTGTCCGCGCCGATGCTGTCGCAGCTGATGAGCGGCCAACGGGCGAAGATCGGCAATCCCGCGGTGGTCCAGCGGGTGCAGCAGCTCCAGGACCTGGCGGCACAGGTCGCGGACGGCAGCGTCAGCGCGGCCGAGGCGACCGAGCGCATGGAGGAGATCAAGAAGTCGCAGGGGGGCTCCGTGCTCAGCAACACCACGCAGACGACCACGAGTTCGGGAGCGCCGACGGTCAAGCGGGTCGTCCGCGAGATCCAGTCGCTGCTGCGGTCCGTGGCCGCCGCCGGCGACATCATCGACGCCGCCGACACCCTCGCCCCGACCCACCCGGAACTGGCAGAGTTCCTCCGGGTCTACGGCGCGGGCCGTACGTCCGACGCGGTGACGCACTACCAGTCCCACCAGAGCTGAGCCCGCGCCCGTTCCACCGGAGGGGGTCCGGTGGGGGCGGGCCGACGCCGAGAGCGGTGCCCGAGGGGCACCGGTCCCGGACGGGCAGGGGCACAGGAGGGGTCGTATCGCTCATCGCGGGGGAAGCAAGGGGGGTCACCACAGGGGGAGGAGCGACGGACAGCCATGGGTGAGGTCTTCGCCGGCCGCTACGAACTGGCCGACCCGATCGGACGCGGCGGGGTCGGCGCCGTCTGGCGCGCCTGGGACCACCGACGCCGCCGTTACGTGGCGGCCAAGGTGCTCCAGCAGCGCGACGCCCACTCGCTCCTGCGCTTCGTGCGGGAGCAGGCGCTCCGGATCGACCACCCCCACGTACTCGCACCGGCCAGTTGGGCCGCCGACGACGACAAGGTCCTGTTCACGATGGACCTGGTCGCCGGCGGCTCGCTGGTCCACCTCGTCGGGGACTACGGTCCCCTGCCGCCCGGGTTCGTGTGCACCCTGCTCGACCAACTCCTGTCCGGGCTGGCCGCGGTGCACGAGGAGGGGGTGGTGCACCGGGACGTCAAACCCGCCAACGTCCTTCTGGAGGCGACCGGTACGGGCCGGCCGCGGCTGCGGCTGTCCGACTTCGGCATCGCCATGCGGCTCGGGGAACCGCGGCTGACCGAGACCGACCTGGTCGTGGGCACGCCCGGTTATCTGGCACCGGAGCAGATGCTGGGCGCCGAACCCGACTTCCCCGCCGACCTGTTCGCCGTGGGCCTGGTCGCGCTGTATCTGCTGGAGGGCGCCAAGCCGGATGCGAAGGCGCTCATCGAGTACTTCGCCGAACACGGCACCCCGAACGCGCCCAAGGGCATCCCGGACCCGCTCTGGCAGGTCGTCGCCACCCTGCTCCAGCCCGATCCCCACGCCCGCTTCCGTACGGCGACGGGAGCCCGCAAGGCGCTGGCCGCGGCCACGGAACTCCTTCCCGAGCCCGGCGCCGACGACGAACACGTCGAAATCTTCGACCAGATAGGCCCCCTACCACCCGACTTCGGCCCGTCGGGCCCACTGAAGAGGGCATCGGGGGTGCACGTCGAGCCCTACGGCCGCGCCGCGGAGGCCCCCTTGGGGGCGGAGGGGTCCAGGGGGGCGGGCTCGGGGGCAGGGCCAGGGACGCCTTCGGGGGCGGGCTCGGGGGCAGGGCCAGGGACGGCTTCGGGGATGGGCCCAGGGGCGGGATCAGGGACGGAGCCGGGGGCAGGTCCCGGGGCAGGTTTCGGGGCGGGTTTCGGGGCAGGTTTCGGAACGAATCCAGTACCGGGATCGGAGACGGGCCCAGGGGCGGCCTCCGGGACCGAGCCGGGGGCGAGACCGGGGCCAGGCTCTGGGGCTGCTTCGGGAAGAGACCTCGGGGCGGGCCCAGAAGTGGACCTGGGGCCGAGCTCAGGGACGCCGCCGGACGCCCACGCTCCCCGGCCGCCGTCCACCATGTCCGACACCGGAAGCTTCCACCTCCCCCCACCCCAGGCCGTCGAACCGCGCATCCCCCACAGCCCCCAGCACTCCCCGCACCCCCACACACCGACACCTACGCCTACGCCGGCAACCGCCCCGGCCCCCACTCCGCCGCACACACCCACACCGACGCCGACGCCACCAACCTTCCCGACGCCCGTCGCCACCCCCGTTCCCCTCCCCGTCCCGCCGCCCCCGGCGGATCCCTCCGGCGCCACCGCCTCCTACACCGCCGCGTACACGGCCCCGTCCCCCCGGGAGCAACCCGCGCGTCGGGCAGGGCATCGGGCGCGGGCGCGGCGGCGACCCGGTCCCCCGGTGAAGGCGGTCGTGCCGATCCTCTTCCTCGCGCTGGCCTGCTACGCCGTCGGCTTCTGGGCGCTGGTCCGCGTCTGAGCCCCGGCCCGGCGCCGGACGACCGCCGTCCACACGCCGAGCCCCACCAGCAGCGCGCTGCCCGTACCGATCCCGGCCGCGGCGAGCACCCGCATCCCCGTGGCACCGGCACCGCCATCGCCGCCCGTGCCCGCGGCGGCCCGGTCGGCGGCCGTGACCTCGAAGAGGCCGCGCGGCTCGGACGCCCCGGCGTACCCCGGCGCGGAGTGCGGCGCCCCGTCCACCCGCACCCGCAGCGTCAGCGCGTACGGCCCCGGGCCGAACGTCTCCGCCATCCGCCCGTTGAGGTGCACGACCAGGTAGTAGTCGCCGGCGAAGCGCGTGCCGCGCACCTCGTCGGGGATGCCGTACCGGTTGCGGTACTCGACGGGCGGCAGGGCGTGCAGGGCGACCGTCCTCGGGGTGCCGCTGTAGGAGAGGGTCGTGTCGTCGACGTCTCCGCGCACGGGGTTGTAGAGCGAGAGGTTCAGCGCCCCGCTGACGTACCCGCCACGGACACCGTCACCGCCGCCGTCACCGGTGGTCCCGCCCAGTTCGGCAGTGGCGTGCAGGCGCTGTCCCCAGTCGACCGGGACCTTGTAGAAGAGGGTGCCGCCGGGCTCGGCGTCGGCCCGCCAGACGCCCCGGCCGAGGGTCCGCGCGGAGGCGAAGCCGGCTCCGCCGTCCCGGCGCCGGGGCTCACCGGCGAGGGCCCCGGGCGTGGCGGAGTCCCAGGCGCCCGGCGCCTCGGTGGCCCCGGCCCGCACGAGGCCCGGCTCGGTGACCGGGGCGAGCTCCAGGTCCCAGGGGCCCGCGGGCGCGGCGTCCGACACGCCGGAGGCGACCCGTTCGACGACGACGTAGTACGTGCCCGCCTCCGCGCACTGCGTCCGGCCGGTCTCGCGCGTCGCGAGCGCGGTGACCGGGCGGGGGCTCAGCCCGGCGCCGAAGCGCGCGGACGCGTAGGAGCAGGCGTCGCCGTCCTCGTCCTGCATCCGCACCCGGACCCCGTCGGTCGCCGAGACGGTGGCGTCGGCGGGCGGTACGGCGGTGACGGGGACGTACGCGGTGGCCCCGGCGTCGAGCTCCAGACGGTAGGAGAGGGTGCTGCCCGGGAGGATCGAGCTGCGGTAGGTGCGGCCGGGCTCCAGCCGTACGGCGTCCGCGCCGCCGCTCGCCCCGGCGACGAGCCGCGCGTCCGGGGCGAAGGCGTAGCCGCCCGGGGTGCCGGAGGCCGCCGCGCCCGCGCCCGGCAGGGCCGCGACGAGGCACAGCACCCCTCCTACCACGGTGCCGCGCGCGGCGCCCGCCGAGAGCCGGCGGCAGCGCCGAGCCCCGGCCCGCCACCGCGCCGTACACCACCGCCCCATCACGCGCCACTCCTGGTCGTCGTCTCCCGGACTGCTGCCGTACGAGTGCCCTGAGCGCACCGTCCCACCGTCCGCGCACCGGCCGGGGCCATCCTGCCCCGGCCCGTGCGGCGCCACCCGCGCATTCGGCGCGGTCGTCCGAAACACCCGCCCCGGCCGTCGCGCAAGTCGAGCGGGCCCGGTCGACGCGAGAACCCGGGCAACACAAAACCCCGACCGCGAGGGCGGCCGGGGTCTGATCAGATTCCGGTATCGGTACTCACGAACCCGTGGGCACGGAGTCAGTCGCCTCCGTCCACAGATCCTGCTCGGCGCGATCCGCCTGGATCTGGCGGTACACGAGGAGCCCGCCGATGGCGGCCAGTGCGACCAGGAGAAGCTTCTTCACCGCGCGACCTCGTCTTTCTTTGACGTTGGGGACCTCTGGCGCCCGACTATACACACCGCCCGATATCGGTCGGTGACCTGCGTCGGGGCCCAACTCCCGCCCGCGGGAGCGCAGTCGGGGCGGGTGTCGCCGCTCCGATCGGAGGGTGATCACACCCCCACGGACGGTCACTTTGCGCCACTCTTCGCTATGAACCATCCCTTTTCCGGAGCTTTCGATCCCCTGTGCACCCATCCGAGTGGTGTTGATCTGAACATCGACGCGCCACGGGCCGAGGTCCACCACTTCGCAGCCCTCATACACATGATGAGGAAAGTACGCAAATCGCCCAACCTGAAAGTGAGGGTCCATGGCCCGGAACAAGGTCATGAAACTGTGGACGGCCTTCGTCACCGCCTTCCTCGCGCTGTGCACGGCGCTCGGACTGGTCACCACGACCGCCACGACCGCCGCCGCGGCAGCGACACCGCAGAACGAGACCGAGACCGAGGCGGTGAGCGTCCCGGCGGCACCCGCCGCACCGGCGACACCGCCCCACTGGTCCTGGACCGCCGCCAGGGCACTGCCGCCCACGATGAAGCAACGCATCCGGGCCGAGGCCCACGGCAAGACCCCCAGTTGCCGCCACCGCCCGCTGAACGACACCGAGCAGGACACCTCACCCGAGTCGGCGGCCCTCCTCAACTGCTGACAGGGCCGGGCACCGAAGCACCGAAGCACAGCAGCACCCGACGTAACGCAGAACAGCACCACCGGACGTAACGCAGAACGGGCAGCGCAAGCAGTGACAGCGACTTGTGCACGCCCTCCACGCGACGAACCCCCGGCCACACAGGGCCGGGGGGCGCGCGCATGAACGCCCCGGGTGAACGTGAGTTGTCCGGACGGTAGGGGAACGGTCAAGCGACGGTTGTCTTTTCACCGCCTCTGACCTGGTATTCCCTGCCCGTCACGGTGTCGCGGGACTCGCCTAGTATCCGCCGCATGTCGCATCCCTCCCCCTCGTCACCGCAGCCCCCGGACTTCGACGTGGCCGCCGCCTTCCCCGAGGCCGCCTGGCTCCGGCAGGCCGCCGCCGCGTGGGACTGGGCCTCCGTACGGCAGTACGTGGACGGCCTTCCGCCCGGCACCAACCGCAGCTTCGCCGTGGGCGTGCTGGCCGAGGCGCCCCGGGTCGAGCACTGGATGCGCGACGTCCTCGCCGCCGCGCCGGGCGACGTCCTCGCGCTCACCGTCCTCGGCACCCGCGAGGTGTTCATCGGCTGGGAGATCCGTACGTCGGCACGCGCCCAGCACGTCAGCCGCGAGCAGTTCGAGGGGCTCCACGCACATCTGCGCGAGGCCGAGCGGCTGCTGATCCGGGCCACCGCCCTCGACCCTGCCTTCGACGCGGCCTGGGCCCGGCGCATCACCACCGCGATGGGGCTCCAGCTCGGGCAGAACGAGGCACGGCGCCGCTACGACCGTCTCGCCGTCCACCATCCCCACCACTTCACCGGCCAGGGCGCCCTCCTCCAGAAGCTGTGCCCCAAGTGGGGCGGGAGCTGGGAGGCCGCCCACGGCTTCGCGCGGGAGTGCCTGCTGAACGCGCCCGAGGGCGCCCTGAACGGCGGACTGGTCGCCGAGGCGCACCTGGAGCACTGGCTCGACCTGAAGGGCAAGGAGCGCGAGGAGTACCTGCGCCGGGGCCCGGTGCGCGCCGAACTCGTCGAGGCGGCCGAGCGCTCCGCCCTGCACCCCCGCTTCCAGCGCGGCTACGGCTGGGTCTCCGTCCAGGGGCACTTCGCCGCGCTGTTCTCCCTCATGGGGGACCGGGCCAGGGCCGCCGCCTGCTTCCGCGCCCTCGGCAACCTCGCCTCCACCCACCCCTGGTCCTACCTGGGCGGCGATCCGGCCGCGGCCTACGTCAAGCACCGCGACGACGCCCTCGCCCGCGGATGACGCCCCGCCCGCGGACGACCGCCCCCGCGCCCGCACCGTGGCCGACGTCCCCGCCGCCGACCACGTTCCCGCTCTCGAAGAACGCCCGCAGAGAGGCCGCACGCCCATGACACCCCCGAGCGCCCGCCCCACCGCGTCCCCACTCACCCCGTACAGAGGCCGCAGATGAACCCCCAGGCCACGGTCCACCTCATCGAGGTCGACGGCATACCCACGCTCTTCGCCCACACCACCGGCCCGCTGCGCGCCGGGCTGGTCTTCCGGGTCGGTGTCGCCGACGAGACCCTCGGCCGGGCCGGCATCACGCACATGGTCGAACACCTCGCCCTGCACCGGCAGGGCCTGGCCGACTACCACTTCAACGGCGCGACGAAGGCGGGCTTCACCCACTTCCACGTCGAGGGCGCCGAGCACGAGGTCGTCGCCTACCTGCACGGCGTCTGCGCCTCCCTCGCCGACCTGCCCATGGAACGCCTGGAGACCGAGAAGGAGATCCTGCGCACCGAGGAGTCCCGCCGCGACGTCGGCCAACTCCCGCTGTGGCGCTACGGCGCCCAGGGCTACGGCCTGGTCAGCTACCCGGAGTGGGGCGTGCGCGGCCTGCGCCCCGACGACGTACGGCAGTGGGCGCGGGACCGGTTCACCCGGGGCAACGCGGTGCTGTGGATCGCCGGCGAGCGCCTGCCGGCCGGGCTCGCGCTGCGGCTGCCGGACGGCCCGCGGCACCCGCTGCCCGTCCCCACCTCGGCCCTGCCGGTGACGCCCGCCTACTTCTCCGACGGCAAGGGGGGTGTGCTGCTGGACTCCGTGGTCGCGGACACGACGGCCGCGCGGCTGTACGCGGGCGTGCTGGAGCGGGAGCTGTCCCGTGCGCTGCGCCAGGAGGGCGGCTACTCGTACACGGCGGCCACCGACCTCACCTCACGCCGCGACGGGTTCGCCGTCGTCACCGCCTTCGCGGACGCGCTGCCCGCCAAGCAGGACGCGGTGCTGGGCGGCTTCGTCGACGTCCTCGCGGCCCTCCAGGTCGGCCGGATCCGTCCGGCCGACCTGGAGGCCGTACGCGGCCGGGCCGACGGCGCGCTCACGGCGCCCGACGGGGCCGTACGGCGGCTGCCCGGCGCGGCGGAGGACCTGCTCGCCGGACGCGCGCCGCGCGGCCTGGACGAGCTGCGGGCCGAGCTGTGGGCGGTGACACCGGGTCAGCTGCACGCGGTGGCCCTGGAGGCCGCGGGAACGGCCCTGATGCAGGTGCCGGCCGGGCACGGCGCGGACTGGGCCGGGTACATGGAGGCTCCGACGAGTTCGCCGTACGTGGTGACCGGGCGGCGGTTCGCCGCGGTGGGCGGGGACGGGCCGACGCTGGTGATCGGGGACGAGGGCGTCAGTCTGACGGCGCGCTCCGAGGACGGCACGGAACATGCCGTGACGGTGCTCCACCGGTCCTGCGCGATGGTGCTGAGCTGGCCGGACGGCGGACGCCGGCTGGTGGGCACGGACGGCCTCACGGTCGAGGTGGACCCGGTCCGACACGGGGTGGACGCACAGACCATGGCCCGGCTGGACGCGGCGCTGCCACCGCAGGCGGTGGTCGAACTGCCGCCGCGCGAACGTCGGCCCCAGCCGTCCCCGCGACCGGCGGCTGAGCCCGGTGCCCGCACCCCCACCCGTCGCACGGGCGGTCAGACCGCGACCCTCGTGATCACGGGCCTCCTGGCCGCCCTCACCGGCTTCTTCGCCCTGATCTTCACGGTGTTCGGCGCGGACGACTCCGAGACGACCACCGCGGACTGGGTCACCATCACGGCCTTCATGTGGGGCGTCACAGCCCTCCTGGCCTGGCCCGCGGTCCGCATCCTCCGCCACACCCGCCGCATGTGACCACCCCGCCCTCGCCCTTGGTCAGCGGGCGGTGAAGCCGATGATGCGTTCCGTGGTGGCGACGGTGATGTCCAGACGCACGGACATCAGCGCGTCACCTCGGAAGCGCTGGTAGGTGACGACATAAAGCGTTGGTTGATGCTCCCGGTGGACGGTCAGCGGTGATGTCTGCTTCGCACCCAGCACGACGCCGGGACACTGAGCCTGGTTCCGTGACTGCCGTCGGCTCGGACCACATGCCATCGAGTCGGCCGGTGAGAACTCGATTGCGCCCTGAGGCTTCGATGGGAGCGGCGCATCCGAGTAACCGTGCTCCTGTGCAGTACCTAGTGCACCCAAGGAAGCCCGGCGGGAAATGTGGTTTCTGGTCGGCGGCGCAGTCGTCACAGGTCGGTTGGTGTCAGCCGTGGACACCGAAGACCCCCAGTCATGACCGACCGGGGGTCTTCGTGCTGGTGGGGCTGACAGGATGTGAGCCTCCCGGGCTTGCAGCACCAGTTGGGAAGATCGCGTATGCGGGCCGGGTCCGGGTCACCGGAGGGAGCGCCGATGGGAGCCCCGGGACCGGCGCATGCGCACGCCGAACAGGAGCAGGTCTGCCACGAAGACCACGATGCCGATGATCAGTAGGTAGGTCAGTCCCTCCGCCGCCACGCCGATGATTCCCAGGACGATGGCCACGAGGATCAGGAACAGGAAAAGCGCCATGGTAGGTACATCCTCAAGCCTCTGCTGCCGGCGATGAGCCCCCACTGTGACCAGCGATCTGGTCGGGCCTCGGCGCTCTTGCGAGGAAGGCGGGTCAGCGGCGTGCGAGGCGGCGCCCGTGCCCAGTACCGTGCTCGTAAGGCCTCTCGTAGTGCTTGAAGACCTCTTCTTCCCGCTCGACCGGCAGGACGTCATCCATGCCCATGGACGGCGCCTTCCTCACCAGCCCCCTCCCGTGCGCCACCTTCACGTACCCGGGGCCCAGCGTTGCCTCGTCGAGGGGTACGAAGACCAGTCGGTGCCGAGTCGGCAGGCCGGTACGGACGGTGGCCATGGTGGGCGCGTCGGTGGTGGTGTCCACGTAGACCGCTTCCAGGGCTCCGATCTTGCGTCCCCTGGGGTCGATCACGTCCCGGTTGCGCCACTCGCGGATATCGGCTGAATGGATCATGCCTTGCTCCTTGTGGCCCGTACCTCCCGCAGGCACTGCGTCCGAATAGGAGAGGTGGCTACGCGAGGTTTACCACCCCTTCATCGTACTCTGACCGCTGGTGCATGCTGTCGAGAACGCCTGGTCGCAGGCCGCCACCTCCCCGCCGACCCACCAGTGACCCCGTCTCCCGTCCCGTACGCCCCTACGGACCAGCGGTCGGGAACGGCGCCCCTCCATCCCGGCGTCGGCCGATCCCCCGCCGGAGGCATCCCCCCTGACCGCGAGCCGCGCTCCACGGTGATCGGCAAGGACCCCAAGACCGAGTCCTCACAGGCGTTCATGGGTGCCAAAAGGCCCCCGGTCCAGTGGACCGGGGGCCTTTTCGCTGGTGGGGCTAACAGGATTTGAACCTGTGGCCTCATCCTTATCAGGGATGCGCTCTAACCAACTGAGCTATAGCCCCGCCGCGCTCTGCGGTGTATGTCCCGCGCGCTGACTCCTGAAGATTAGCGCACGACCGGGGCAGTCCCAAAATCCGTTGTCGGGGGACCGTCAGCGGATGCCGGCGACCGCCCCGACCAGGGACGTCACTCGTCCTCGGCCAGCGTCAGCTCCACACCGCCGACGAAGCCCGCGGACAGGTTGTAGATGAACGCGCCGAGCGTCGCGAGCGCCGTCGCGAGGACCACGTCGATGACCGCGATGATCGTCGTGAACATCAGGACGTGCGGCAGCGACAGGAACGCCTGGAGGTCGAAGCCGTTGGCCTCGTTGGACCCCGTCGCCTCCGAGATGGTGCCGCCGACCGTCGAGAAGACGCCCATCGCGTCCATGACCATCCACAGCACCGCCGACGCCACGATCGTGCAGATGCCCAGCGCGATGGACAGCAGGAAGCTGACCTTCATCACCGACCACGGGTCGGCCTTGGCGACGCGCAGCCGCGCCTTGCGGGTGCGCGGCGCCGTGCGGGCGCCGGTGCGCGGACGGCGCACGGCGCCGCCCGGCTCCGCAGTCTGCTCGGGGCCCTGCGCCGGGTACGCCTGCGGCGGGTGGTACGGCCCGGCGGGCTGCTGCGCCATGCGCTCACCGGGCAGCGGCGAGCCGGCCTGCGCCCCCTGCCCGGCGGCCCCCGCGGCGTACTGCTGGTTCTGCTGGCCCCGGGCGTCCGTCACGGCACCCCCCTGGGCTGCCTGAGGGTCGGGGGTGGCCGGCTCGATCTTGCGCAGCTGGGTCGTGTGCGGGTCGGCCGGACGCGCGGCGGAGCCACGGCCGCCGCCGTCCGTTCCCGTACCCGCAGAGGTACCAGCCGATCCGGCGCCCGTGGCTCCGCTCACGATGACTTCTCTCCTCGTGCTACTCGGACGAGGGCGCCTCACCCTCGTCCGTGCCGGTGGTCACGGCACCCTCGACGGTCTCGTCCACGGCACCCTCGCCGTCGACTTCCTCCGCCTCGCGTCCGGCCTCGGCGTTACGTGCGATGCCGACGACGGCATCGCGCTTGCCCAGGTTGATCAGTTGGACGCCCATGGTGTCACGGCCCGTCTCCCTGACCTCGCTGACTCGCGTACGAATCACACCGCCGGACAGCGTGATGGCGAGGATCTCGTCGCTCTCCTCGACAATCAGCGCCCCGACGAGCGAACCGCGGTCCTCCACGATCTTGGCAGCCTTGATGCCGAGGCCGCCGCGACCCTGGACGCGGTACTCGTCGACGGCGGTCCGCTTCGCGTACCCACCGTCCGTGGCAGTGAACACGAACGTACCGGGTCGCACGACATTCATCGAGAGCAGCTCGTCGCCCTCGCGGAAACTCATGCCCTTGACACCGGAGGTCGCACGGCCCATGGGCCGCAGGGTGTCGTCCGAGGCGGTGAACCTGATCGACTGGGCCTTCTTGCTGATCAGCACCAGATCGTCGTCGGCCGAGACGAGTTCGGCGCCGATCAGTTCGTCGTCGCTCCCGTCCTCCCGCTCCCGCAGGTTGATCGCGATGACACCGCCGGAGCGCGGCGAATCGTAATCCTTCAGAGGCGTCTTCTTGACCAAGCCGGCCTTGGTGGCCAGCACCAGGTACGGCACCGCCTCGTAGTCGCGGATCGCGAGGATCTCGGCGATCGCCTCGTCCGGCTGGAAGGCCAGCAGGTTCGCCACGTGCTGCCCGCGCGCGTCCCGCCCGGCGTCCGGCAGCTCGTACGCCTTCGCCCGGTACACCCGGCCCTTGTTGGTGAAGAACAGCAGCCAGTGGTGCGTGGTGGACACGAAGAAGTGGTCGACGATGTCGTCTTCCTTCAGCTTCGCGCCGCGCACGCCCTTGCCGCCGCGCTTCTGCGCCCGGTAGTCGTCCGCCTTGGTCCGCTTGACGTAGCCGCCGCGGGTGACGGTGACGACGATGTCCTCCTCGGCGATCAGGTCCTCGATGGACATGTCGCCGTCGTAGGGCACCAGCATGGTCTTGCGGTCGTCGCCGTACTTCTCGACGATCGCGGCCAGTTCCTCGCTGACGATGCCGCGCTGGCGGACCGGGGAGGCCAGGATCGCGGTGTACTCGGTGATCTTCGCCTGGAGCTCGTCGTGCTCCTGGACGATCTTCTGCCGCTCCAGGGCCGCGAGCCGCCGCAGCTGCATCTCCAGGATGGCGTTGGCCTGGATCTCGTCGATCTCCAGGAGGCCCATCAGGCCCGTGCGCGCGATCTCGACGGTCTGGCTGCCCCGGATCAACGCGATGACCTCGTCGATGGCGTCCAGGGCCTTCAGCAGGCCGCGCAGGATGTGCGCCCGCTCCTCGGCCTTGCGCAGCCGGAAGCGCGTACGGCGGACGACGACCTCGATCTGGTGCGTCACCCAGTGGCGGATGAACGCGTCCAGCGACAGCGTGCGCGGCACACCGTCGACCAGCGCCAGCATGTTGGCGCCGAAGTTCGTCTGGAGGTCGGTGTGCTTGTACAGGTTGTTCAGGACGACCTTGGCGACCGCGTCCCGCTTCAGCACGATGACCAGGCGCTGGCCGGTCCGGGACGACGTCTCGTCGCGGACGTCCGCGATGCCGCCGATCTTGCCGTCCTTCACCAGGTCGGCGATCTTCTGCGCGAGGTTGTCCGGGTTGACCTGGTACGGCAGCTCCGTCACCACCAGGCACTGGCGGTTCTGGATCTCCTCGACCTCGACGACCGCGCGCATGGTGATCGAGCCGCGGCCCGTGCGGTACGCCTCCTCGATGCCCTTGCGGCCCACCACCAGCGCGCCGGTCGGGAAGTCGGGGCCCTTGATCCGCTCGATCAGCGCGTCGAGCAGTTCCTCGTGCGAGGCCTCCGGGTTCTCCAGGCACCACTGGGCGCCGGCCGCGACCTCGCGCAGGTTGTGCGACGGGATGTTGGTCGCCATGCCGACCGCGATGCCGGCCGAGCCGTTGATCAGCAGGTTGGGGAAGCGGGACGGCAGGACGGTCGGCTCCTGGGAGCGGCCGTCGTAGTTGTCCGTGAAGTCGACGGTCTCCTCGTCGATGTCGCGGACCATCTCCATCGACAGCGGCGCCATCTTGCACTCGGTGTACCGCATGGCGGCCGCCGGGTCGTTGCCCGGCGAGCCGAAGTTGCCGTTGGAGTCCACCAGCGGCATCCGCATCGCCCACGGCTGGGCGAGGCGCACGAGCGCGTCGTAGATCGAGCTGTCGCCGTGGGGGTGGTAGTTGCCCATGACGTCGCCCACGACGCGGGCGCACTTGTAGAAGCCGCGCTCGGGGCGGTAGCCGCCGTCGTACATGGCGTACAGGACACGGCGGTGGACGGGCTTGAGACCGTCACGGACGTCGGGCAGCGCGCGGGACACGATGACGGACATCGCGTAGTCCAGGTACGAGCGCTGCATCTCCGTCTCGAGCCCGACGGGCTCGACACGCATCACGAGGTCGCCGCCCTCTTCAGGGGTGACGGGAGTGTTCTCGTCGGCCATTGCTGGTGGGGATCCTTCCTGGTGCGGTCAGCTGAGACCGACTCAGATGTCGAGGAAGCGGACGTCCTTGGCATTGCGCTGGATGAACTGGCGCCTGGCCTCGACGTCCTCGCCCATCAGGACCGAGAACAGGTCGTCGGCCTGGGCGGCGTCGTCGAGCGTGACCTGGCCGAGGACCCGGTGCTCCTGGTCCATCGTGGTCACGCGCAGCTCCTCGGCGTTCATCTCGCCGAGACCCTTGAAGCGCTGGATCGAGTCCTCGCGCACCCGCTTGCCGCGCTGGCGGCCCAGCTCCAGGAGGGCGTCGCGCTCACGGTCCGAGTACGCGTACTCGACGTCCTCCCGGCCCCACTTGATCTTGTAGAGCGGGGGGCGGGACAGGAACACGTGGCCCGCCTCGACCAGCGGCCGCATGAAGCGGAACAGGAAGGTCAGCAGCAGGGTGTTGATGTGCTGGCCGTCGACGTCGGCGTCCGCCATCAGGATGATCTTGTGATAGCGGAGCTTCTCGATGTCGAAGTCCTCGTGCACGCCCGTGCCGAACGCGGAGATCAGCGCCTGGATCTCCTGGTTCTGGAGGATCTTGTCGATCCTGGCCTTCTCGACGTTGAGGATCTTGCCGCGGATCGGGAGGATCGCCTGGTACTCCGGGTTGCGGCCGGACTTGGCCGAGCCGCCGGCGGAGTCGCCCTCGACGATGAAGATCTCGCACTTGGTCGGGTCGTTCGACTGGCAGTCGGACAGCTTGCCCGGCAGCGAGGCCGACTCCAGCAGGCCCTTGCGGCGTGTGAGGTCACGGGCCTTGCGGGCCGCCACGCGCGCGGTGGCCGCCTGGATGCCCTTGCGGATGATGTCCGCGGCCTCTACCGGGTTGCGGTCGAGCCAGTCGTTGAGGTGCTCGTAGACCGCCTTCTGGACGAAGGTCTTCGCCTCCGTGTTGCCCAGCTTGGTCTTGGTCTGGCCCTCGAACTGGGGCTCGCTCAGCTTGACCGAGATGATCGCCGTCAGACCCTCGCGGATGTCGTCGCCCGTGAGGTTGTCGTCCTTGTCGCGCAGCAGCTTCTTGTCGCGCGCGTACTTGTTGATCAGCGAGGTCAGCGCCGCGCGGAAGCCCTCCTCGTGCGTGCCGCCCTCGTGCGTGTGGATGATGTTGGCGAACGAGTACACACCCTCGCTGTAGCCGCTGTTCCACTGCATGGCGACCTCGAGGGACAGGCTCTTGTCCTTGTCCTCGGCCTCCAGGTCGATGACCGTCGGGTGCACCGCGTCGCCCTTGCGGGAGTTGAGGTACTTCACGAAGTCGACGATGCCGCCCTCGTAGTGGTACGTGACCGTCTTGACCTCGTCCTTGACGTCCGCGCCCGCCTCGTCCGCCCCGGTGGTGGCCTTCGCCGACTCGCGCTCGTCGGTGAGCCTGATCGTCAGGCCCTTGTTGAGGAACGCCATCTCCTGGAAGCGCCGCGACAGCGTCTCGAAGGAGTACTCGGTGGTCTCGAAGATGTCCGCGTCCGCCCAGAACGTGACCGACGTGCCGGTCTCGGCCGTCTCCTCGTGCTGGTCGAGCGGGGCCGTGGGCACGCCCATCTTGTAGTCCTGCGTCCAGCGGTGGCCGTCCGTCCTGACCTCGACGGAGACCTTGCTGGACAGGGCGTTCACGACGGAGACGCCGACGCCGTGCAGACCGCCGGAGACCGCGTAGCCGCCGCCGCCGAACTTGCCGCCCGCGTGGAGCACGGTGAGCACGACCTCAAGGGCCGGCTTGTTCTCGGAGGGGACGATGCCCACCGGGATGCCACGGCCGTTGTCGACGACGCGCACGCCGCCGTCCGGGAGGATCGTGACGTCGATCGTGTCCGCGTAGCCGGCCAGCGCCTCGTCGACGGAGTTGTCGACGACCTCGTACACGAGGTGGTGCAGACCGCGCTCGCCGGTCGAGCCGATGTACATGCCGGGTCGCTTGCGAACCGCGTCCAGGCCCTCGAGGACGGTGATCGCGCTGGCGTCGTACGAGGCGGTGACCTCGCCGTTCGACGAGGTCACCGCGCCGCTCACGGCAGCGTCGGTGGACGGGATGTTCTCGTTGGGGTTGCCGGAATCGGCCACGAAGCGCCCTTTCTGGCACAGCACGAGCCGGGCTCGGCGGCAGGTTGCCGGAGCGGCTGCGGCATGTTGCGTTGGTAAGCCTTGATCAGCGTTGCTCAGCTTTTCCCGGGCGGTCCCCACGTTCGGGGCGGGATTGCTTCCAGTCTACCGGTAGCGCCGACAGTGATGGGGGTTTGCCGGTACCTGAGTCCCCATGTGCCGCCCTCAACCGGTCTCCGCCGGGTCCCGATATGCGGAAGGGGTCTCCAAGAGGCTCACAGCGGCACTCAGCGCTTCGGGCTGTCAACCCTTGGCTACTTCGGGGCCGGAACGCGATTCGCAACCGCGTCCGGTCCCGTGACACGGCGCCGCGCCGCATCGAAGCCGCATCAAATACGTGATGTACGTCACCCATAGGTGTCGCCGGGTCCCGTGCTGCCGGGGGCGCGCAGGGGGCCGTAGCGACGGGCCGGACCACCGGGTCCGAGGACCTTGATCAGCCGCACGGTGCCGTGTCCCAGGTCCTCGTTGAGCCGGGCCACCAGGGTCGGCGCGAGCAGCCGCAGCTGCGTGGCCCACACCGTGGAGTCGCACTGCACCACCAGGACCCGCTCGTCCTCGTCGTACCGCTGCGGCACGCAGTGCTTGGCCAGGTCCTCGCCCACGATCTGCGGCCAGCGGCCCATGACCCCGCCCACCGCGGCCGGCGTCTCCCAGCCGCGCTCGGTGATCAGCCGGTTGATGGCGGCGCCCAGTGCCATGGGGTCGCGCCCGTCGGCGCGCGCGCCGGAGCGCAGACCGCCGCGCCGGGCCTGCTTCTTCTGCCGGGCCGCGTCCCCGCGCGCGCGTGCCTGCTCCTTGGCCGCGCGCAACGCCACGCGCGCCAGGTCGACGCCGGAGGGCTCGGCCGTCCTCGGCCGCGGCTCCGGGCCTGCCTGGTCGCCGCTCATACGCGTTCCACCGTTCCCTCGGACACCGTGTACCGCGCCCCCGCCAGGACATGCGGTACGTCGTCGTCGACCGCCGCGGTCACCAGGACCTGCTCGCCGGGCGCGACCAGCTCGGCCAGCCGCTCCCGGCGGCGGGCGTCCAGCTCGGCGAAGACGTCGTCGAGCACCAGCACCGGCTCGTTGCCCTCCGCGCGCAGCAGGTCGTACGACGCGAGGCGCAGCGCCAGCGCGTAGGACCAGGACTCGCCGTGCGACGCGTACCCCTTGGCGGGCAGCCGGCCGAGTCTGAGGACCAGGTCGTCGCGGTGCGGGCCGACGAGGGTCACACCGCGCTCGATCTCCTGCTTGCGGATCTCGCCGAGCGCCGCCGTCAGCTGGGCGTACAGCTCCTCGCGCGTGTGGGCCTCGCCCGGCGCCGACGGCTTGTACTCCAGGGCGACAGGACCGCCTCCGGGGGCCAGCTGTTCGTACGCCTTGTCGGCCAGCGGCTCGATCGCCGCGATCAGGTCGAGACGGTGGGCGAGCAGTTCGGCGCCCACGCGCGCGAGGTGCTGGTCCCAGACGTCGAGCGTGGACAGGTCCATGGAGCGCCCGCCGTGCCTGCGGGCCAGCGCGGCCGACTTGAGCAGGGTGTTGCGCTGCTTGAGGACCCGCTCGTAGTCGGAGCGGACGCCCGCCATGCGCGGGGAGCGCGCGGTGATCAGCTCGTCCAGGAAGCGGCGCCGCTCCCCGGGGTCGCCCTTGACCAGGGCGAGGTCCTCGGGCGCGAACAGCACGGTCCGTACGATCCCCAGGACGTCACGGGGCCTGACCTGCGAGGACCTGTTGATGCGGGCGCGGTTGGCCCTGCCGGGGTTCAGCTCGAGCTCGACCAGTTGCTGCCGGTCGCCCTGGCGGACCTGCGCCCGGATGATCGCGCGCTCGGCGCCCATGCGGACCAGGGGCGCGTCGGAGGAGACGCGGTGGCTGCCGAGGGTGGCGAGATAGCCGACGGCCTCGACGAGGTTCGTCTTGCCCTGGCCGTTGGGGCCGACGAAGGCGGTGACGCCCGGGTCGAGCGGGACCTCGACCCGGGCGTAGGAGCGGAAGTCGGCCAGCGAGAGATGCGTGACGTGCATGGTCGTGCGCCGACCTCCCCCAGGGTTGTGGATCGCGGGGCGACCCTGTGGATTACTTCTTCTCGACCGCGTGGCCGCCGAACTGGTTCCGCAGCGCCGCGATCATCTTCATCTGCGGCGAGTCGTCCTGGCGGGAGGCGAACCGCGCGAACAGCGACGCGGTGATCGCGGGCAGCGGCACCGCGTGGTCGATCGCGGCCTCCACCGTCCAGCGGCCCTCGCCGGAGTCCTGAGCGAAGCCCTTCAGCCCGTCCAGGTGCTCGTCCTCGTCGAGGGCGTCGACCGCGAGGTCGAGCAGCCAGGAGCGGATGACCGTGCCCTCCTGCCAGGAGCGGAACACCTCCCGGACGTCGGTCACGGAGTCGGCCTTCTCCAGGAGTTCCCAGCCCTCGGCGTAGGCCTGCATCATGGCGTACTCGATGCCGTTGTGGACCATCTTCGCGAAGTGGCCCGCGCCGACCTTGCCCGCGTGCACCGACCCGAAGTCGCCCTCGGGCTTGAGGGCGTCGAAGAACGGCCGCACCTTGTTGATGTCCCCGGCGTCGCCGCCGTACATCAGCGCGTAGCCGTTCTCCAGGCCCCAGACGCCGCCGGAGACTCCGCAGTCGACGAAACCGATGCCCTTGGCCGCCAGCTCCTCGGCGTGCCTCTCGTCGTCCGTCCAGCGGGAGTTGCCGCCGTCGACGACCACGTCACCGGGTTCCAGCAGCTCGGCCAGCCGGTCGATCGTGGTCTGGGTGGGCTCGCCGGCCGGGACCATCACCCAGACCACGCGCGGTGCCGGAAGCTTGTCCACAAGCTCGTCCAGGCTGTGGACGTCCGCCACGTCGGCGTTGCGGTCGTACCCGATGACGGTGTGGCCGGCGCGGCGTATCCGCTCGCGCATGTTGCCGCCCATCTTGCCGAGGCCGACGAGACCGAGCTCCATCTGCTGTGTTCCTTAGGTTGCGGTGTGACACGTGAGGCACCTGCGTGCCGCGTCCGAGCCTAACCTCGGACGCTCGTGCACACCTGTGGGCATACGCGCTCATACGTACGCCCTCACCTGCGGCTTTGCGGGATGGAGGGTCAGCCGCTCAGCCGGACCGGCATGATCAGGTACTTGTACGCCTCGTCCGCCTCGGCGTCGACCGCGGGCCTGCCGGAGAGCAGGGCGGGCTTGGTGGACGTCGTGAACGACAGCTGGGCCACCGGGGAGTCGATAGCGCTGAGTCCGTCCAGCAGGAAGGTCGGGTTGAAGGCGATGGAGATGTCGTCGCCCTCCAGCTGCGCGTCGACCCTTTCCACAGCCTGTGCGTCGTCGCTGGAGCCGGCCTCCAGGATCAGCACGCCCTGCTCGAAGCTGAGCCGCACCGGGGTGTTGCGCTCGGCGACCAGGGCCACGCGCTTGACGGCCTCCACGAAGGGGGCGGTCTCGATCACGGCGACGGAGTTGAACTCGGTCGGGAACAGCGTGCGGTACTTCGGGAGGTCGCCCTCCAGGAGCCGCGTCGTCGTGCGGCGCCCGGCCCCCTCGAAGCCGATCAGGCCCTCGCCCGAGCCCGAGCCGGACAGGGCGAGGATGACGCTGTCGCCGCCCGTGAGCGCCTTGGCGGTGTCCAGGAGCGTCTTGGCGGGCACCAGGGCGACCGCGGACGCCTCCGGGTTCTCCGGCTTCCACAGGAACTCGCGGACCGCGAAGCGGTAGCGGTCGGTGGAGGCCAGGGTGACCCGGTCGCCCTCGATCTCGATGCGCACACCGGTGAGGACGGGCAGCGTGTCGTCGCGCCCGGCGGCGATGGCGACCTGGGCGGCCGCGGCGGCGAAGACCTCGCCGGGGACGGTGCCCGTGGCGTTCGGCATCTGGGGCAGCGACGGGTACTCCTCCACGGGCAGGGTGTGGAGGGTGAAGCGGGAGGAGCCGCAGACCACGGTCGCCCGCACACCGTCCGTGGAGATCTCCACCGGGCGGTTGGGCAGGGCGCGGCAGATGTCGGCGAGGAGCCGGCCGGAGACGAGGACCGTGCCCTCCTCCTCGACCTCGGCGTCCACCGAGACGCGCGCGGACACCTCGTAGTCGAAGCCGGACAGGCTCAGTTGGCCGTCCTCGGCCTTCAGCAGCAGGCCCGCGAGGACCGGAGCCGGCGGACGGGCCGGGAGGCTGCGTGCCGCCCACGCCACTGCCTCCGCGAGTACGTCGCGTTCCACCCGGATCTTCACCGTAAGCCGCCTCCTGCTGTTGCCGGCGCTTCTCGCCCTGCTTCGCCTGCGTCGTCTGACTCGGTGTCGTGGGCCCCGGGGAGGGGAAGGACACCGGGGACCAGTCTGACGCACCGCACTGACAGTCGGTGCCCCTCGGGGTCAAGTCGTGACGAGACGCGGTCAGGCGGCTCGGAGCGAGTTGTGCACAGGACCCACTTCGAAACGGATTCCCAGCTCTCTCTAGTTGGGAGTAGTAGTAGGGCCTGTGGATACCGTGGATAACCACGTTTTCGCAGCTCAGAGGCGATATTTTGTCCACCGGTCCTGTGGGTGACGGCAGTGGACAACCGGGTGTTTCTGTGGAGAACAGAAAGTTCTGCACACCCCGTGCACAGGCAGGGGCCACTTCTCCCCAGCTCCGTCCCCAGCTTTACCCGGCTTTCCCACAGCCCAACCCGGCAACTTCGTGTGACGCCTTTCACTCGACGCGGTGAGGAGGCGCGTCGCGTTGCCGAACAGTGGACAGGGATGTGGAGAACGGGCCGATCGCTGGGGACAACGGTCCCCAGCCTGTGGGGCACCGGTGGACAACTTTGTGCACAGCCTGTGGATCACCGCTTCGTCCACAACCTGTGGAGATCGTTCGTCCACGAATCCACAGCCTGTTGAGCTGGACTGATGGTCCTTCAACAGCACAGCCTGTGGATGAGTTTCGGGACAACTTCGTGGTCCCCAGCGTGTGGACGGAAGAAAGTACCCGAATCTGTGGAGGACGGCCGTAACCTCGGCCGCATTCGAACACCGGGCGGCGCGAGGCCGGCGGGCTCCCAGCTCCGGGAGCGCCCCGATCCCCGCCCGGAAGCCGTCCCCGAGCCTCACCGCGAGCCGTTCCGGGAGGCGTTCCGGAGGCGGTCCGGGACGCACCGGAGGCGCTTCGGAGGCGTTCCGCGGGTGTTCCGGGGCCGTTCCGGGGTCGCGTGGGGCTGTCCCCAGCCTGTGGGGAGACGAGCGCGCCGTGGCCGCGTCCGGCGCGCCCCGAAAAGCCGAGGGCGCCCCGGGCCATGGAGGCCCGGGGCGCCCTCGGCGCCGCACGGAAGGGGCTGTCAGCCGTTCTTGATGCGGTTCGTCAGCTCGGTGACCTGGTTGTAGATGGAGCGGCGCTCGGCCATCAGCGCACGGATCTTGCGGTCCGCGTGCATCACGGTGGTGTGGTCGCGGCCCCCGAACTGCGCCCCGATCTTCGGCAGCGACAGATCCGTCAGCTCCCGGCACAGATACATGGCGATCTGCCGCGCGGTCACCAGCGCCCGCCCCCGCGACGTGCCGCACAGGTCCTCGACCGTCAGCCCGAAGTAGTCGGCCGTCGCCCCCATGATCGCCGTCGCAGTGATCTCCGGCGCCGAGTCCTCGCCGCCCGGGATCAGGTCCTTGAGGACGATCTCCGTGAGCCCCAGGTCCACCGGCTGCCGGTTGAGCGACGCGAACGCCGTCACCCGGATCAGCGCGCCCTCCAGCTCACGGATGTTGCGCGAGATCCGCGAGGCGATGAACTCCAGCACCTCGGGCGGGGCGTTGAGCTGCTCCTGCACGGCCTTCTTGCGCAGGATCGCGATGCGCGTCTCCAGCTCGGGCGGCTGGACGTCGGTGATCAGACCCCACTCGAAGCGGTTCCGCAGCCGGTCCTCCAGCGTCACCAGCTGCTTGGGCGGCCGGTCGCTGGAGAGCACGATCTGCTTGTTCGCGTTGTGGAGCGTGTTGAAGGTGTGGAAGAACTCCTCCTGCGTCGACTCCTTGTCCGCGAGGAACTGGATGTCGTCGACGAGCAGGATGTCCATCTCGCGGTAGCGCTTGCGGAAGCTGTCGCCCTTGCCGTCGCGGATCGAGTTGATGAACTCGTTGGTGAACTCCTCCGAGCTCACGTACCGCACGCGCGTGCCGGGGTACAGGCTGCGCGCGTAGTGCCCGATGGCGTGCAGCAGGTGCGTCTTGCCGAGCCCCGACTCCCCGTAGATGAACAGGGGGTTGTACGCCTTCGCGGGCGCCTCGGCGACGGCGACCGCGGCCGCGTGCGCGAACCGGTTCGAGGCGCCGATCACAAACGTGTCGAAGAGGTACTTGGGGTTCAGCCGCGCGGTGGGCTCACCGGGACCGCTCGCCGGCGCGGGCTGCGCGCCCAGCGGTCCGGGCCCGCCGGGCGACGGCAGGTTCACCCCTCCCGGACCGCCCCGGTGCGCCTGGCCGGAGCCGACCGACGGGTCGGGCAGCTCACGGCGTCCGCCGTCGCGCTGGTCGAAGTCCACGCGCGCGGTGTCGTACTCGGAGCGCGGCTGTTCGTACGACGGCCGGTCCATGGGCTGCCGGTAGTCCTGCGAGCCGTACGTGTCCTGCGCCGGCGATCCGTACGTCTCGCGCGGCGGGCCGTACGAGTCCTGCGAGGGAGAGGCGTAGGGATCGCGCTCGGGGAAACCGAGCCGCGGCTGCTGCCAGCTGTACTCGTCCTGCGCGGGCCGCGGCCAGGCGCCGGGCTCGGGGCGCTGGTACTCGGACGGGTACGCCGGGCGCGCCGTGGGCAGCGGGTCGGGACGGCCGCCCTGCTCGGCGGGGCCGCCCTGCATCTGCTCGGCACGGTGCCGGCCGTACCCGTCGTACTGGCCCTGCCCGGGCGGGAGTTCGGGCTCCTCGTAGCGCGGCTGCTGGACCCGGGGGGCCGGCGGGGCCGGGGGCTCGCCGGCGGAGTCGTCGACGGTGATCGCGATACGGATCGGTCGGCCGCACTCACGGCTCAGGGTGTCGCTCACCACAGGGGCGAGCCGGCCCTCCAGTACGCCCTTCGCGAATTCGTTCGGCACGGCGAGCAGGGCGGTGTCCGCGACCAGCGCGAGCGGCTGGCAGCGGCGGATCCAGTGCTCGTCCTTCGCCTCGACGCCCTGACCGCGGCCCTCACCCAGGAGCTGCTCAAGTACTCGTGGCCACACTGCGGCAAGATCGGCAGGTACGTCAGCCACAGGGCACGCTCTCTCACAGGTCCCACGAACGTGTGGTTCGTGGAAGGGGCGGGATGTAAATCGGGTCGGGCGGGGATAAGGGAACGAATCGGAGTCCAGTCACGGTAGTCAGCGGGGCGGGTGCGGTTCAAGTTGTTGTCCCCAGCCTGTGGACAAGTGTCTCCCGAGGGTCGTTGGTTTGACCGGATGGCGTAGCCGCGCGTACCGTAACCAGGTCGAGTTGTCGATGGCTGCTGCCGCCTGCCTCCGATGGGCACAGATCACTTCGGGTGATCGGGAAGCGGTGCACTCGGGCGTGACGCGAGCTTCTCGTGGGCGCACGGTGACAGCCAGGACGGCACCCGCCACCACCGATTGATTTCTGGAGCCCCCGAGTGAGCAAGCGCACCTTCCAGCCGAACAACCGTCGTCGCGCGAAGACCCACGGCTTCCGGCTGCGTATGCGCACCCGTGCCGGCCGCGCGATCCTCGCGTCCCGCCGCAGCAAGGGTCGCGCCCGCCTGTCCGCCTGATCCCGATCAGGTCGTGACGTCGTGCTGCCCACCGACAACCGGCTGAGGCGGCGCGAGGACTTCGCGACCGCGGTACGACGAGGGCGTCGGGCCGGCCGCCCACTCCTCGTCGTCCACCTTCGTAGCGGTGCCACGGACCCGCACGCGCCTGGGGAGAGCGCTCCCCCGACGCGTGCGGGTTTCGTCGTGAGCAAGGCAGTGGGTGGCGCGGTCGTGCGCAACACAGTGAAGCGCAGACTTCGCCATCTGATGCGGGACCGAGTCGCCCTGTTTCCCCCCGGTAGCCTGGTAGTCGTACGAGCGCTGCCCGGAGCGGGTGACGCAGACCATGCACAGCTGGCCCGAGACCTGGACGCCGCCCTGGAACGGCTGCTGGGAGGGGGCGCGCGATGAAGTACCCACTGCTGGCTCTGATCAAGCTGTACCAATGGACGATCAGTCCGCTGCTCGGGCCGGTGTGCAAGTACTACCCGTCGTGCTCCCACTACGGCTATACGGCCATCGACCGACACGGTGCGATCAAGGGGACGGCACTCACCGCCTGGCGCATCCTGCGGTGCAATCCATGGTCGCTCGGCGGTGTGGATCACGTTCCCCCGCGCAAGCGTCCGCGATGGCACGAGATGCTGCGCAACGCCTGGCGTGCACACAAGGGCGGGCCCTCCGCCGCCGAACCGGCCACCGACGGGAGTGTCCCGCCGAGCCCGGCCGCAGAGACCTCGTCCCATGCCCAAGGAGCATGATTAGTGGACACGATTGCCAGCCTCTTCAGCTTCATCACGACACCCGTTTCATGGGTCATCGTCCAGTTCCACTCGGTCTACGGGAAGATCTTCGGTCCCGATACCGGCTGGGCCTGGGGCTTGTCCATCGTGTCCCTGGTGATCCTGATTCGTATCTGCCTGATCCCGCTCTTCGTGAAGCAGATCAAGGCGACCCGGGCCATGCAGACCCTGCAGCCCGAGATGAAGAAGATCCAGGAGCGCTACAAGAACGACAAGCAGCGCCAGTCCGAAGAGATGATGAAGCTGTACAAGGAGTCGGGTACCAACCCGCTCTCCTCGTGCCTTCCCATCCTGGCGCAGTCCCCGTTCTTCTTCGCCCTGTACCACGTGCTCAACGGCATCGCGACGGGCAAGACGATCGGCGTCATCGACGACCAGCTGCTCGCCAGCGCTCGTCAGGCGCACATCTTCGGTGCCCCGCTCGCCGCGAAGTTCACGGACAACGCTGACAAGGTCGCCCAGCTCGGTGCCTCCCTGACCGACGTCCGGGTCGTCACCGCCATCATGATCGTGCTGATGTCGGCGTCGCAGTTCTACACGCAGCGCCAGCTGATGACGAAGAACGTCGACACCACGGTGAAGACCCCGTTCATGCAGCAGCAGAAGATGCTGATGTACGTCTTCCCGGTCATGTTCGCCGTCTTCGGCATCAACTTCCCGGTCGGTGTCCTCGTCTACTGGCTGACCACCAACGTGTGGACCATGGGCCAGCAGATGTACGTCATCCACAACAACCCGACCCCGGGTTCCAAGGCCCAGGCCGCCTACCTGGAGCGCCTGACCAAGCACGTCTCGCACCACGGCAAGACCCGCAACCGGCGCGAGAAGGCCATCGTCAAGGCGATCGTCAGCAAGGGCCGCGACCGCAACGAGTTCGAGCGCAAGTTCATCACCGGTCTCGGCAAGGTGGGCCTCGCCGCTCAGGCCGACGGCACGGTGATCAAGAGCGAGAGCCAGGCGGCCGCCCAGGCCGAGGACGGCACGGGCACGACGACCACGGCCACGGCCGCCCCCCGGCGCCAGCAGCCCAAGCGCCAGAGCAAGTCCCAGCGCCAGGCCGGTGGCGGTTCCCGCCCGGCCGACGACGCCGAGCCGGTCACCTCGCTCACCAAGTCCGACGAGCCCGAGGACGCCGCGCCGCAGAAGGCCGAGCCGCAGGACGCCAAGCCGGTCGCGAAGCAGCAGCCCGCGAAGCCCGGCAGCAGTGGCCGCAGCAAGGCCCAGTCCGGTCAGCGCAAGGGCCCGCAGCGGCCCAAGTCCCCGTCCAAGAAGTAAGAAGGAGTCCATCCCGTGACGGAAGGCACCACCTCCGCCGCTGCCGAGGGTGCAGACACCCTGACCCGCCTGGAGCAGGAGGGCGAGATCGCGGCGGACTACCTCGAAGGCCTGCTGGACATCGCCGATCTCGACGGTGACATCGACATGGACGTCGAGGCCGACCGCGCCTCCGTGTCGATCATCAGCGACGCTAGCGGCCGTGACCTGCAGAAGCTGGTCGGCCGGGACGGCGAGGTGCTGGAGGCGCTCCAGGAGCTGACCCGCCTGGCCGTGCACCGGGAGACCGGAGACCGCAGCCGGCTGATGCTGGACATCGCCGGCTACCGCGCCAAGAAGCGCGCCGAGCTGTCCGAGCTGGGCGCCAAGGCCGCCGCCGACGTCAAGAACACCGGCGAGCCGGTCAAGCTCGACCCGATGACCCCGTTCGAGCGCAAGGTCGTGCACGACGCGGTCAAGGCCGCCGGACTGCGCAGCGAGTCGGAGGGCGAGGAACCGCAGCGGTTCGTCGTCGTACTGCCTGCCTGATCGGCATTCGCGTTCCACCGGCCCCGTCTGTTGCGCAGACGGGGCCGTACTTTGTCAGCCTGTAGGTCTGTGGCCGGTGCGCGATACGCCCGGCGCTGTACGGAAGGACGGTCCCCGTGACGGAGGCAGCGGAGCTCCCCTCTGCGCCCGAACAGGCGCGGGAAGTGTTCGGTGATCGCTTCACCGACGCGGTTCGCTACGCGGAGCTGCTCGCCGAGGCGGGCGTGCAGCGCGGTCTGATCGGGCCGCGGGAGGTTCCCCGTCTGTGGGAACGGCACCTGCTGAACTGCGCCGTGCTCTCGGAGGTCGTCCCCGAGGGGGTCACGGTCTGCGACGTGGGCTCCGGTGCGGGCCTGCCGGGCATCCCGCTGGCGCTCGTCCGCGAGGACCTGAAGATCACCCTCCTGGAGCCCCTGCTGCGGCGTACGACGTTCCTCACGGAGGTCGTGGAGCTGCTGGGCCTGGACCATGTGACCGTCGTCCGTGGCCGCGCCGAGGAGGTCATGGGCACCCTGCCGCCGGTGCATGTGGTGACGGCCCGCGCCGTGGCTCCGCTGGACCGGCTGGCCACCTGGGGCGTCCCGCTGCTGCGGCCCTACGGCGAGATGCTCGCCCTGAAGGGGGACACGGCCGAAGAGGAGCTGAAGGCGGCAGGTACGGCACTGAGCAAGCTGGGTGCGGTGGCCACGTCCATCCTGCATGTGGGCGAGGGCGTGGTGGACCCGCTGTCGACCGTTGTACGCGTCGAGGTCGGGGAGAGCCCGGGCGGTGTGCGTTTCGCGGCCAAGCGGGCGAAGGCCGCCCGCACGGGACGGGTACGCCGACGTCGCTGATCCGTCCGGGTCGTCACCGTCACTTCGCATCCGTACTCCACACAAGCTGCCAAACCCGCGCAACCCGGAGTGTCGCGACGTTCGGGCCGCGGTCGCTGTGCATCGTGTTTCACGTGAAACGTCGCTCACTCCTGCACGGCATCATCAGTCGCGGCCGGGCTGCGGCCGAACCGCGAGACCGGAAGCCTCTTGGGTCACTCGGAGGGGCATCGAAGTTGTCCACAGAGGTGGATTTCTCCACAGAACAACAAGCCTCACTGGTTCGCGACCCCGGAGGCATGGGAGGCTCTGTTCATTGCGAGCCTGAAGTCGAGGAGAGTGAATCCTTGCGGTCCGACGCCAACATCGCGGGACCGATGACCGATCCGGTCCCCGGTCCCCGTACCGAGTCGATGGGGGCGGATGTTTCACGTGAAACACCGCCTCCGATGGACGACACTCCCATCGGTCGTGCTGCCCAACTGGCGGTGGAGGCACTGGGTCGTGCCGGTGAGGGCCTGCCACGGCCCGAGCAGACCCGCGTGATGGTGGTCGCCAACCAGAAGGGTGGCGTGGGCAAGACGACGACGACCGTCAACCTTGCCGCTTCGCTGGCTCTGCACGGCGCTCGTGTCCTGGTGATCGACCTCGACCCGCAGGGCAACGCATCCACCGCGTTGGGAATCGACCACCACGCCGAAGTGCCCTCGATCTACGACGTATTGGTCGAGAGCAGGCCACTGGCCGAGGTCGTCCAGCCGGTTCCGGATGTCGAGGGTCTCTTCTGCGCCCCGGCCACGATCGATCTCGCCGGTGCCGAGATCGAGTTGGTGTCCCTGGTGGCACGAGAGAGCCGGCTCCAGCGCGCGATCCAGGCGTACGAGCAGCCGCTGGACTACATCCTCATCGACTGCCCGCCGTCGCTCGGCCTACTGACGGTCAACGCGCTGGTGGCCGGAGCCGAAGTCCTCATCCCGATCCAGTGCGAGTACTACGCGCTGGAGGGACTGGGCCAACTGCTGCGCAACGTCGACCTGGTGCGGGGGCACCTCAACCCCGACCTGCATGTGTCGACCATCCTGCTCACCATGTACGACGGCCGGACGCGTCTCGCCTCCCAGGTCGCGGAAGAGGTGCGCAGCCACTTCGGCGAGGAGGTGCTGCGGACGAGCATTCCCCGCTCCGTCCGTATCTCCGAAGCGCCGAGCTATGGGCAGACGGTGCTGACCTACGATCCAGGATCGAGCGGTGCCCTCTCCTATCTTGAGGCGGCACGAGAAATCGCGCTGAGGGGTGTCGGCATCCATTACGACCCGACGCAGGCCCACATCGGCGCCCAGGGCAATCCGAACATGGTGGAGGGGCTTCAGTGAGTGAGCGACGGAGGGGGCTGGGTCGTGGTCTCGGCGCGCTGATCCCGGGCCCGACCGACAAGAACCCGGCATCGGCCGCTGTGGGGGGTGCGGCACCCGCGTCGCCGGCGGCGGTGCCGATCCTCGCGACCGATCGCGGGGTGGCCGCGGCGAAGGTGACCACGCTGACATCGGTTCCGCAGGAAACCGAGGAGCAGTCGGTCAACGGCGTCGCGGAGACTCCCGCCCCGCCCATGGGCGCCTACTTCGCCGAGATCCCCCTCGACTCGATCACACCCAACCCGCGTCAGCCCCGTGAGGTTTTCGACGACGACGCGCTGCAGGAACTGGTCACCTCGATCCAGGAGGTCGGCCTCCTCCAGCCCGTTGTCGTACGGCAGATCGCCAACGGGCACTACGAGCTCATCATGGGCGAGCGGCGCTGGCGGGCCTGCCGTGAGGCCGGGCTCGACGCGATCCCGGCGATCGTGCGGGCCACGGACGACGAGAAGCTCCTCCTGGACGCGCTCCTGGAGAACCTGCACCGCGCGCAGCTGAACCCGCTGGAAGAGGCGGCGGCCTACGACCAGTTGCTCAAGGACTTCAACTGCACGCATGACCAGTTGGCGGACCGCATCGGTCGCTCGCGTCCGCAGGTCTCCAACACGCTGCGTCTGCTGAAGCTTTCGCCGGCGGTGCAGCGCCGGGTCGCCGCCGGGGTGCTGTCCGCCGGACACGCACGGGCGCTGCTGTCCGTGGAGGACTCGGAGGAGCAGGACCGGCTGGCCCACCGGATCGTCGCCGAGGGCCTCTCGGTGCGTGCCGTCGAGGAGATCGTGACCCTCATGGGATCGCGTCCCCAGACGGCTCAGCGGGCCAAGGGACCCCGTGCGGGGACGCGTGTCTCCCCGGCGCTGAGCGATCTCGCCTCCCGTCTCTCGGACCGCTTCGAGACGCGGGTGAAGGTCGACCTCGGCCAGAAGAAGGGCAAGATCACCGTGGAGTTCGCCTCCATGGACGACCTGGAGCGGATCCTCGGCACGCTCGCCCCGGGTGAGGGGCCGGTCCTCCAGGGCGCCCTCCCCGACGAGGACGCCGAAGATGTCGAGGACGCCGAGGACTGAGCATCGGCCGTTGGCCATCGCCCCGATCGGGCGGCGGAGCGGGTCGTGTCCGGTGTGTACCGGAACACGATCCGCTCTTTGCTTTCAGGCGGTATCAGTGGAATCCCTTCGTGGATACGATGCGAAGCAGGTATGGCGCGTCCACCTGGCAGCACCTCTGAGGGGGAGGCGGGGGCCATGCGAACGATGAGCCGCACCGGACTGGTGAGCGCGGGTCTGGGACTGGGCGCCGTCGGCGGATTCGTCGGCAGTCTGCTCAGGGAACGGAGCGCTCTGTCGGCAGCCCGCGGTGCCGCGGGCGAAGGAAGCGAGGAACAGCCTTCATGGGCCGTCGGCTCGTACCGCTCACGCTGGACAACCTTCAGGACCTTCCCCAGCGTTGTCGCTCGTGCGTCTTCTGGGAATTGGACCCGGTCAGTGGTGAGGCCGCGGTAAGAGCGGGCAGGGCCGCCGTGGAGAAGGAGGGGTGGATCTCCTCGGTCCTGCTGGACTGGGGATCGTGCGGCCGTGTGGTGTACGTCGACGACGTACCGGTGGGCTTTGTGCTCTACGCCCCGCCCGCTTACGTCCCCCGCTCCATGGCGTTCCCGACGAGCCCGGTGGCGTCCGACGCGGTGCAGTTGATGACGTCGTTCATCATGCCCGGCTATCAGGGGCAGGGGCTCGGCCGGGTGATGGTCCAGACGGTCGCCAAGGATCTGCTGCGGCGCGGCTTCAGGGCGATCGAGGTGTTCGGGGACGCCCGCTGGAAGGAACCCGCGTGTGTGCTGCCGGCGGACCATCTGCTGGCGGTGGGCTTCAAGACCGTACGGCCTCATCCCACATACCCGCGGCTGCGGCTGGAGCTGCGTACCACGCTCTCGTGGAAGGAAGACGTGGAGATGGCCCTGGACCGGCTCTTGGGGGCCGTACAGAAGGAACCAGCGCTTCGGCCGCTGTGACAAGAAAGGGCCGACCCTTCCGGGTCGGCCCTTCATGTTTCACGTGAAACATGCGCCCGTCGGAGTGACGGCGGTACCCACTACTCGGAGATGAAGTCCTCGAGGTCGCGGACGATCGCTGCCTTCGGCTTGGCGCCGACGATGGTCTTGGCGACCTCCCCACCCTGGTAGACGTTCAGGGTCGGGATCGACATGACGCCGTACTTGGCGGCCGTGCCCGGGTTCTCGTCGATGTTCAGCTTGACGATCTCGATCTTGTCGCCGTACTCCGCGGCGATCGCCTCCAGGGACGGGGCGATCTGGCGGCACGGACCGCACCAGGCGGCCCAGAAGTCCACCAGGACAGGCTTGTCGTTCTTGAGGACGTCCTGCTCGAAGGAATCGTCCGTCACATGCTTGAGGGTGCCGGCCACGGCGGGCTCCTAACTCGGTCGAGGGGTGGGGAGAAGGGGGATCAGACGGTGGTCTTCTCGGGCTCGGCCTTCTCGCTGTCCGTGAGGGCGGCGAGGAAGCGCTCGGCGTCGAGAGCAGCGGAGCAGCCGGTGCCGGCTGCGGTGATCGCCTGGCGGTACGTGTGATCGACCACGTCGCCGGCGCCGAAGACGCCGGTCAGGTTGGTCCGCGTGGAGGGGGCGTCCACCTTCAGGTAGCCCTCCTCGTCCAGGTCCAGCTGACCCTTGAACAGCTCGGTCCGCGGGTCGTGGCCGATCGCGATGAACAGGCCCGTCACCGGAAGGTCGGACAGCTCGCCGGTCTTGATGTTGCGGAGCTTGAGGCCCGCGAGCTTCGGGTCGCCCTGGATCTCGGCGACCTCGCTGTCCCAGATGAACTTGATCTTCGGGTCGGCGAAGGCGCGGTCCTGCATCGCCTTGGAGGCGCGCAGGGTGTCCCGGCGGTGGACGATGGTCACGGACTTGGCGAACCGCGAGAGGAAGGTGGCCTCCTCCATCGCGGTGTCACCGCCACCGATCACGGCGATGTCCTGGTCCTTGAAGAAGAAGCCGTCACAGGTCGCGCACCACGAGACGCCACGACCGGACAGGGCGTCCTCGTTCGGGAGACCGAGCTTGCGGTGCTGCGAGCCGGTCGTCACGATGACGGCCTTCGCACGGTGGACCTTGCCCGCGGTGTCCGTGACGGTCTTGATCTCACCGCTCAGGTCGACGGCGACAACGTCGTCCGGGACGAGCTCAGCGCCGAAGCGCTCTGCCTGGGCGCGCATGTTGTCCATGAGGTCGGGACCCATGATGCCGTCGCGGAAGCCCGGGAAGTTCTCCACCTCGGTGGTGTTCATCAGCGCACCGCCCGCGGTGACAGCCCCCTCGAACACCAGAGGCTGCAGCGACGCGCGCGCGGTGTAAAGCGCCGCCGTGTACCCGGCGGGCCCGGAGCCGATGATGATCACGTTACGGACGTCGCTCACGGCTTGGTTCCTCGTCTCTGGTCTGCGTCAGTCGACCGGTGCGAGCCTCTTTCGAAGCTCTCACCCCACCCAACGGATCCTACGGGGCCCGCATTCCCGGTGTGCCCGGGCGCACGAGGTCCCTACCCGGTATGTGCCTTCGCCGGGATCGAGGACGGATCGAGGACGCCTCAGGAACGGGCGAACGACTGTGACAACAGGACCTTCCCCGGGAGCATCGGCTCCCGGCCCACGCATGCCATGTCGACGACATAGGCCGTCACCCGCGTGCTGTCCGACGCGTCCGGCAGCACAACGAGGTACGCGTCCTTGCCGTTGTACGTCCCCTTCTTCGCGCCCAGAACGTCACCCTCACGGTTGATGCCCTGCCGCACGCACTCCGGGACC
Source organism: Streptomyces sp. NPDC026672 (assembly GCF_040638185.1). NCBI lineage: Bacteria > Bacillati > Actinomycetota > Actinomycetes > Kitasatosporales > Streptomycetaceae > Streptomyces > Streptomyces sp. NPDC026672. Next base: position 206,431 of record NZ_JBEZXS010000011.1, on the reverse strand, counting down.
GTGACGGAGGGCTCCATCAAGGTGTTCGCGCCCTCGCTCGTCTGCGGGCCGGTGGACTCCGACTCGATGTCCGTGCGGGGTCGTCCGCTGTCCGAGCCGCGCTGGGAGTGCTGCCGCGTGGAGAGGAGGCCGGTCACCTCGCTCTTGAGCGGGCTGCCGGAGAAGGTTCCGGAGGCACTGGTCGGCGTGCCCTGAGCCGTCGGGTGGGACGTGTCGTCCCCGAGTGACTGAAGGAAGAAGGAGCCTGCCCCGAGGACGGCGGCGGTGAGCACGGCACCCAGGACAACCGTCCGACGGCGCCGGCCGGGCCGACGGTCCTTGCGTCCGGGGCCGGTCGCCGCCTGCGGGCGTCCGGCAGGCCGGTCCGTGGGAGCCGATGTTTCACGTGAAACATGCGCCTCGGTGTCCTCGTCGGACAGCGCGGGGGAGACGGAGACCAGAGCCGAGGTGTCCGCCGTCTCGGGAGCGGAGGCGCTCAGCAGGGCCTCGGCGGCGAGAGCGGCGTCGATCCGGCCCGCCACGTCGTCGGGCATCCGCGGCGGTCCGGGCAGGGAGCCCAGCAGCCCGCGGATCTCCTCCAGGGAGGTGTAGACGTCCGCGCAGAGGGCGCAGTCGTCCAGATGCGCGCGTACCTCGGTGGTCCGGGCCGGAGGAAGAATGCCCTCGGCGAGGTCGGAGATCTCGGCGACGTCCGGGTGCCCGGTCATATCTGTCGTGGAAGTCACGCTCGCCCACCTCCGCCCTTCACTGCGGCTGAATCACTCGGCCCTGTGCCCCGGGGCCCGTCGTTCCGAGGACCCGCTGCGGGTGGGACGGATGTCCCCTGCGCCCGGTTCCGCACCGGGTCCCGCTCCTTTCCCTCGCCGGCCTTCTCCGGCCGCAGATGGGTGAGGAGCGGGAGCAGTCTGGCTCTGCCTCGCGCACAGCGGCTCTTGACCGTCCCGACGGGGACATCGAGGACCCGCGCGGCCTCGGCGACGGGATAGCCCTGCATGTCCACCAGGACGAGGGCCGCCCGCTGATCGTGCGGGAGGGTGCCCAGGGCCTCCAGGAGCTGGCGGTGGAGGTCGTTGCGCTCGGCCGGCGCCGAGGCCGACTCGTGCGGCTCCAGGAGCTGTTCGAGGCGCTCGGTGTCGTCCACCGGAGCGGTCTTCCGGGAGGCGGCCTTGCGGGCGCGGTCCAGACAGGCGTTCACGGTGATGCGGTGCAGCCAGGTGGTGACGGCCGACTGGCCCCGGAAGGTGTGGGCGGCCCGGTACGCGGACACCAAGGCGTCCTGCACTGCGTCGGCGGCCTCCTCGCGGTCCCCCAGCGTGCGCAGCGCCACCGCCCAGAGCCGGTCCCGATGGCGCCGCACGATCTCACCGAAGGCATCGGGGTCACCCTCGACGTGCCGGGCGAGCAGATCCTGATCGCTCACTCCGTCGAATCCGGCGCCCTGCGCCATCTGACCCCCTCCGCCTCCGGTGTGATGTCAGCCCGTGAACTTCACCTCGGTGATGGCCTGCTTGAATCCGGCGCCGCTGTAGGACGAGGGATCGGCGCCCGAGCGCGGTACGGCCGTGAGCCACACGAGGACGTACTGGGTCTTCACGGGCTTGCTGAGCCTGACCGCGGCGGTGGTGCCGGTCGTCTTGACGCTGCCGATCTTCTCCAGCGATGTGAGCGACGGCGGTGTCAGTGAGTCGGACGCGTACAGCTCGACCGTGGTGTGGTCGCCAGCGTAGCGAAGCCCGATGCTGGCCGCGGAGAGTTCCTTGGCCGAGCCCAGGTCGTACACAATGCCCACACCCGGCTTGAACGGCGGGATCGAGGGACCACCGGTGAAGGTCTTGGTCCGCCAAGTCGTCGACGGGTCGCCGTCATAGGTCTTGGCGACGTCGCCCGGGTGCTGGGCGTCGCCCTCCGCGACGAACTCCTGCGCGCCCCGGATCTTGAACGTGGTGAGCGGCCTGGCCTGGTCGCCGTTCTTGTCGCCGCCGTCCGTGATCTGGGTGTTGTTCGTGTCGTCGGGGGTGCCGCCCTGGTCCATCAGGGCGTCCGCGAGCTGCCAGCTGCCCAGACCCAGGGCGGCGATGAGGAGGGCCGAGACGGCCCACTTGAGCGCCTTGCCGGTACGGCTCTGGAGCGGGGCCGGCGGGGGCTGGATGGGCTGGGCCGCACCGGGAGGCGTCGGCGTGCGGCCGTAGGTGCCCTGCTGGTACGTCGTGCGCTGGTACTCGGGCGGTGCCGCGAACGTCGGCTCCGGCGGGCGGATGCGGGGCATCTCGCCGATCGCCTTCACCAGCTCCTCGGGTGTGGTGCAGGCCGCCTCGTGCCGGGAGGCGGTGGCGCCGTCGTTGGCGAGGGCGCGCATGGCCAGCTCCGACAGCCCGCGGTGGACGCCCGCCCGCACCTGGTCCGGCGCGATCAGACCGATGTCCTTCGGCAGCCCGGACAGGCCGTAGGCGTCGCTCTCGTACGGCCAGCGCTGGGTCAGCGCCGCGTACAGCAGGGCGCCGATCGCCTCGGTGTCCGTGCGCTGCGGGGTGTCCGAGCCGACGCCGCGCAGCGCGGCGTTCACCGCGAGGCCGCGGATGCGCCACTGGCCCGTCGACGTGCGCAGCACGGCGTTCGGGTTGAGGCGGAGATGGGCGAGGCCCTCGCGGTGGGCCGCTGCCATGGCGGAGGAGACCTGACTGACCATCTGGTAGGCGTCGTGCGGCTCCAGTGGGCCCGCGGAGAGCAGCGCGGTCAGCTCGACGGCGTCGGGCAGCCATTCGTGCACGACGTAGACGAGGTCGTTCTCCTCGACGGCGTCGAGGACCTGGACGAACCGCGGGTCGCCCAGCAGGGCGGACGAGCGGGCCGCGGCCAGGACCGTACGGGCCCGGCTGTGGTCGGCGGGCAGGATGTGCACGCCGACCGCACGGCGGAGCATCTCGTCCACCGCGCGCCAACTGCTGAATCCGTCCAGACGGGTGACGCACTCCTCAAGGCGGTAGCGTCTGGCGAGTTTGTGACCGCTGTGCAGTTCGGGAGGCGAGGTCTTCTTCCCGGACCCCCCGGTCCCGTTGTTTCCCTGTACCTCGTCGCTTTCCGTGTCCCGCTCCGGGTTCTGGGCCACCCCGTCGGCCGTGGCCTGGTCCGCCTTGGCGGTCAGCGGCTTGTCGCCACTGTTGTCTGCCACGTCGACGGCAGCCGTGCTCCGTTCCGCCACCGTCGTCCCTGCCTCCCCATCCGTTGCACGCTGTCCGACGCCGAAACCAATTGTGCCCACAGTCCGCCGCTATGCACGACACACGACGACGGACGATGGTTGTGCGCGTACCCCCGCTTCAGCGTCCCAGACGCCCGCGCACCATGCCCACGAGGGAGTTGAGTTCCTCGATGCGCATGCGGCGGGCCGCGACGAAGAAGACGCCGAGCAGCACGGCCCCGCCCGCCACCAGCGCGGCGAAGGAGCCGACGACACCCTGCCCGAGGCTGTGTCCGATGCCGTAGCAGACGGCGCCACTGAGCAGCGCGGCCGGCACGGAGGCGATGCACAGACGGGCGTAGGTCCGGGTGACCCGGGCGCCGTCGAGATTGCCGTTGAGCCGCTTGCTGAGCCTGCGCCAGGCGACACCGACGCCGATGGCGTAGGCGAGACCGTACGAGGCCGCCATGCCGGCGACCGCCCAGCGGGCCGGGAGCACGAAGTAGCAGGCCACCGAGGCGCCGGCGTTCACCGCGGCCACGATGACCGTGTTGTAGAAGGGGGTGCGGGTGTCCTCGTACGCGTAGAAGGCGCGCAGGACGACGTACTGCACCGAGTACGGGATCAGGCCGAGGGCGAAGGCCATCAGCATGTACCCCATGTTGGTGGCCTCGCTGGTGCCCGAGGAGCCGAAGATCAGGGTGCACATCGGGATGCCGAGCGACAGGAAGCCGAACGCCACGGGCACGATCGCCACCGCCGTCGTCCGCAGGCCCTGAGAGATGTCGTCGCGGACGGCGCCCGCGTCGTCCTCGGCCGCGGAGCGCGAGATGCGCGGCAGCAGGGCCGCCATCAGGGAGACCGTGATGATGGCCTGCGGAAGGCCCCAGATCAGCTGGGCGTTGGCGTAGGCGGCGAAGCCGGTGCCGTCGACGGGGGACGCCTTGCCGGCCGCGGTGGACAGCTGCGAGACGACGATGGCGCCCGCCTGGTTGGCGAGGACGAACAGCACGGTCCACTTGGCGAGCGTGGCCGCCTTGCCGAGGCCGTGGCCCCGCCAGTCGAAGCGCAGCCGCAGCCGGAAGCCCGTCTCCCGCAGGTACGGGATCATCGCCAGGGCCTGCACGACCAGACCCAGCAACACGCCGATGCCGAGCAGCCGCTGGCCCTCCGGCGGGATGTTGGTGACCTTCATGCCGGAGTTCGCGGCGGTGCCGTAGACCCAGATGAACGTGCCGAGCGTCACGATGATGACGATGTTGTTCAGGACCGGGGTCCACATCATCGCGCCGAACTTCCCCCGCGCGTTGAGGATCTGACCCATCACCACGTGGATGCCCATGAAGAAGATCGAGGGCAGGAAGTAGCGGACGAAGGTGACGCCGACGTGGTTGGCCGCCGGGTCACTGGCGACCGGGTCGGACAGCAGGCGGATCAGCAACGGGCCGCCGGCGACCGCGAGCACGGTGAGCGCGCCGAGCGCGACCATCACCAGCGTCAGCAGCCGGTTGGCGAACGCCTCGCCGCCGTCCTCGTCCTCCTTCATCGCGCGCACGAGCTGCGGCACGAAGACGGAGTTGAGACCACCACCGACGGTCAGGATGTAGATCATCGTCGGCAGCTGGTAGGCGACCTGGAACGTGTCGCCGAGCAGACCGACACCGAGCGCCGAGACGATCATCGCCGAGCGGATGAACCCCGTCAGACGGGAGACCATCGTGCCCGCGGCCATGAGGGCGCTGGACTTCAGCAGACCGCCCGCCTTGCCGCCCTTGCGCGCCGCCGGGGCGGAAGGTGCCGCCGGAGCGGCGGGGGCCGTGGCGGGCGAAGATGCGGACGGGCCCGGCGCGGGCGGGTACGGCGCGGCGGCGTACGCCCCGCCCTGGTTCGGGTTCCCCGGGTACGGGTACTGACCGGCCGGTCCCTGTGCGCCGCTCTGCGGGCCGGGAGCGCCCGCCGGGCCCGGCACGGCCGGGGACTCCACGGACGGGCGTGTGCCGCCCTGCTGCTGGTCGCGGAAGAGGTGGGCGAACGCGTCCGGCTCGTGCCGCTCCTCGCCGGAGTGCGTCACCAGGTCGTCCACCCCCACGAACTGGGTCGTCCGGGGGTCCTCGCCGTACGGCAGGTGCTGCGTCGGGCCCGCGGGCTCGGGCGCCGGGGTCTGCGCCCACACGTGCGGGTCGGGGGCGTACGGCGACTGCTCGGGGCGCCCGTACAGCGGCTGCTGCGGGTACGTCCCCGGAGGCGGCGGCGGATGCGCGGACCGGTCGTAGAGCGCCTCGGCGACCGGGTCCTGGGCGGAGAGGTCCTGCGCCCGGTACGGATCGTCGTCGTAGGCGTCCTGGAGGTACATGTCCGCCGCGTGCTGCGGCGGCACCTGGCCGGGCTCGGGCGGCGGCTCGGGGTACCCCGAGCCGGCCGCGGCCTGGCCACGGTCACCGTCGTACGGCGCGTTCATGGATTACCCCACCTCATCGTCCCCGGGCCCACCGGCCACGACATCGCTCAACGGTCCACTCTCTCACCCGTGCCGGACGGGTCGGTGCTTTCCGGTGCGGTGTCCGGTGTCGGGTCACTCGGCTGCTCCGGGTCGTCTGCCCGGGAGCGGGCGTCGGACTCTTCCTCCCGGCGATCCGCGGGGCCCTCGGGGTCCTGCGGCCCCTCGGTCTCCTCCCCCGCGCCGCCGTCACCCTCGTCCTCGGCCTGCCGGGCCGCGGCACGCTTGCGCTGCGTGTACATCCGGAAGCCGGCGAGGACGAGCAGCAGCACACCGCCGCCGATGACCAGCATCACCGTGGGCGTGACCTCGGTGACCTTCACGTCGAACTGCACCGCGTCGCCGTACTCCTGGCCGTCCTGCGTGTACAGCTGGGCGATGACCGTCACACGGCCGTTGGCGTTCGCCGACGTGCTGAACTTCACGGACTGGCTGTGTCCGCCGGAGACGGTGACGGGCTGTTCCGCGTATACCTTGCCGCCGACCTTGAGGCGCTTCGGCATCGTCGAGCTGAGTCGCAGCACCAGGTGGTCGACGCCCTGCACCAGGTTGTTCTGGACGGTCACCGGGATCGTGGCGCTGCGTCCGGAGAGCTTGGTCTCGGACTTGTCGATCAGCTTGACCTGGTGGGTGAGGTCGTCCAGCCAGGACTCCACACCGCTGCGGAAGACGGCCGCCTCGCGCGGCCTGCCGCGCCAGGAGGTGGACATGTCGCGGTTCGTGGCGAGCCCGAAGGGGGTCACGACCCGGGAGCGGTCGCTGAGGACCACCTGGAAGTTGTCGAGCTTGTCCTGCGTCCGCGCGATCTGCTCGAAGGCCGAGCGCGGCAGTTCCTTCTTGCGTAGCGACGAGGGGTAGGCCGACGTCGACGGGACGCGGGTCCTCGCCCCGGAGTCGGGCTTGGCCCTGGCCGCCTCGGTGAGGTTCTGCGACTCGGACCAGTTGCCGTTCTGGAGCGCCATGACGGCCTCGGCCATCGCGTGGGCCTGGCCCGCGGACGGCATGCGCTGCGGCGCGACCACGATGCTGCGCTGCTCGTCGGTCTGGAGGTTGATCTCCAGGCTCTGGGCCAGGAACTCCTGCACGGCGAGCGTGGCCGGGCCGCCCTTGGTGAGGTCGCCCTCGAACGCCCGCGACAGCCGTGCGTCGGCGACCACCGCGGTGGTGCCGCCGCCGATCGGACGGGCCGCGGACGGCGTGTAGGACAGGCTGTTGCTCTCCCGGAGGCTGTCGCTGCGGGCGATCACCTTGTCGGCGCCCGCGGAGGTGGCGACCTTGATGATCGACGGGTCGACGGCTCCGTTCACGGGCCAGGCGAAGTCCATGGTCGGTGTGACGTGGAGCACGGACTTGACCGTGGTCGCGGCGACGACGGAGGCGTCCTTGAGGTGGCTCAGGGAGCCGGTGACGCTCGTGCCGTTGTGGGCCAGGGAGGCCAGGTCCGGGTCGGCGAAGGGCAGGGCGACGACCTCGCGGCCCGCCACGGCCTTCTGGAGGTCCGCGAGGAACTGCTTGGCGACGGCCTGCTGGGTGCCGGCCGTGGTGGTGTCGCCCTCGCCCTGGACGCGGTAGCTGCGGGTCATCGCGTCCACGGACGCCAGCAGGTCGGGATCGATCACCCAGGTGACGTCCAGGTCCTTGCCGAGCGCCACCATCTGCGCCAGCCGTCCGCCGGGAGCGAGGTCCTGGGCGAGGTCGTCGTCGAGGAAGACGGGTGTCTGCTGCTCCCCGGCCCCCGTCTTCGCCGTCATGTGGACGGGGGAGACGAGCGGCCACAGGTACGTCGTCCGCGTGGTGGTGCCCGCTTCTCCCGGCTGCCAGGGCAGGAACGTCCGGCGGACGCCGAGCACCTGCTCCCAGGGCTGCGCGGAGGTCTCGCCGGACAGGGAGACGTCGAACTCGTACACACCGTCCTGGCCGAGGTCGAGCTTGTCGACCGGAACGGAGATGCTGAAGCGCTGCGAGACGCCCGGGGAGAGCTTGTCGAAGTTCTGGACGTACTTGCCGCCGACCTCGTCGCCGGCGTCCGCGCGCACCTCGTCGGAGCCGCCGGCGACCTGGTCCACGGCCGAGCGGGTGGTCAGCCGGGAGCCGAGGCGGAGCCCCACGTGGGCGTCCGTGACCGACCGCTTGCCCTTGTTGGTCACCGTGCCCGCGACGGTCAGGGTGTCCCCGTCCGAGGGCAGGGTCGGGCTCAGGGAGTCCACGGCCACGGCCACCGTGCCCGTGGAGGCCGCCTGTGCCGGTGTGGCGGCAGGCAGCTGGAGCAGACCCGCCAGCAGGGGCGCTCCGGCGCACAGCGCCCCGGTGCGCCGCAGCCAGCGGCGGGCAGGTGAGGGACCGGTCCCCTGGAAGTCTGCCGCGTCGGCCACGCGCTCGTCCGTCCCTCGTCGTCAGTGGTCGTAGGAATGTGCGTCCACGCATGGTAACGATGCGCGCGGAGGGGAAGTGCCACGGTCCGGCACCCAAGATCGGGAGACAGCAGCTCGGCACACCCTTTGTCCGGTATCGAGGGCGGCGTGTCCGTACGTCCCGAGAGCGGCTCCTGTCGGGGTATGCGGTGGGCCGTCCCTCCCCTCTTTATGGAGGCGCTTCGGGACGTCAGGGGCACGTACTCTTTTCTGTTGTGCCGAACGCCAATGAAGACACTCCTTCTACTCTGAGCCAGGTGCAGCAGCGCGCGGTGAGCGAACTGCTGCGGGTGGCCCCCGTCGCCGACGATCTCGCCCGCCGTTTCCAGGAAGCCGGGTTCTCGCTCGCCCTGGTCGGCGGCTCGGTCCGGGACGCGCTGCTCGGCCGGCTGGGCAACGACCTGGACTTCACCACCGACGCCCGTCCCGAGGACGTACTGAAGATCGTGCGGCCGTGGGCGGACGCCGTGTGGGAGGTCGGGATCGCCTTCGGCACCGCCGGGGCCCAGAAGGACGGCTACCAGATCGAGGTGACCACCTACCGGTCGGAGGCGTACGACCGCACCTCGCGCAAGCCCGAGGTGTCCTACGGCGACTCCATCGAGGAGGACCTCGTCCGGCGGGACTTCACCGTCAACGCGATGGCCGTGGCGCTGCCGCAGAAGGAGTTCGTCGACCCGTACGGGGGCCTGGAGGACCTGGCGGCGCGGGTGCTGCGCACGCCGGGCACACCCGAGGACTCCTTCTCGGACGATCCGCTGCGGATGATGCGCGCCGCGCGCTTCGCCGCCCAGCTCGACTTCGAGGTGGCCCCCGAGGTCGTCACCGCGATGAAGGAGATGGCCGGGCGCATCGAGATCGTCTCGGCCGAGCGGGTCCGGGACGAGCTGAACAAGCTGATCGTCTCCGCGCACCCGCGCACGGGCCTGGCGCTGCTGGTCGACACCGGGCTCGCCGACCGTGTCCTGCCCGAGCTGCCGGCCCTGCGCCTGGAGCGTGACGAACACCACCGGCACAAGGACGTCTACGAGCACACGCTGATCGTCCTGGAGCAGGCGATCGCCCTGGAGGAGGACGGCCCCGACCTCACCCTTCGGCTGGCCGCGCTGCTGCACGACATCGGCAAGCCGCGCACGCGCCGCTTCGAGAAGGACGGCCGGGTCTCGTTCCATCACCACGAGATGGTCGGCGCGAAGATGACCAAGAAGCGGATGACGGCCCTGAAGTACTCCAACGAGCTGGTGAAGGACGTCTCACGTCTGGTCGAACTCCACCTGCGCTTCCACGGCTACGGCACCGGCGAGTGGACGGACTCGGCGGTCCGGCGCTACGTACGCGACGCCGGCCCGCTCCTCGGCCGGCTGCACAAGCTGACCCGCTCGGACTGCACGACCCGGAACAAGCGCAAGGCGACCGCGCTGTCACGGGCCTACGACGGCCTGGAGGAGCGCATCGCTCAGCTCCAGGAGCAGGAGGAGCTCGACGCGATCCGCCCGGACCTGGACGGCAACCAGATCATGGAGATCCTGGGGGTCGGTCCGGGGCCGATGGTGGGCAAGGCCTACAAGCATTTGCTGGAGCTGCGGCTGGAGCACGGGCCCCTGGAGCATGACGCGGCGGTGTCGGCGCTCAAGGAGTGGTGGGTCGAGCAGGACTGAGGTCATGTTTCACGTGAAACATGACCCCGATTCCTCCACGACGGAGGGCCGATGTTTCACGTGAAACATCGGCCCTCCGTCGTTGTTGCTCAGGGTTGCTCCGGTGTTACTTCGTCTCCTTCAGGCACAGCACCACATCGTGGCCCCCGCCGTACTGGACGTAGGAGATCGTGGCGTCCGAGACGGTCTCGCACTTGTTGGTGTCGGTGGAGCCGTCGAACTTCTGGACCACCTTGTACTGGGCGTCGCCCGACGAGCAGTCCACCTCATTGAGGTCGGGGCTGCTGTAGGAGCCCTTGTTGTGCATGCAGGAGCCCACCGACGTCGTCTCGGCGTCGTCCCGCGTGAAGAACCAGCCGGCGCCGAACTTCACCAGACCGATGATGACGGCGACGACGATCACGCCGAGGATGCGCAGCGCCTTCTTGCTGCCGCGCCTGGCCGGGGCCGGCGGCGGAACGGGCGCTCCGGGCGCCCCCTGGTTCGGGAACGGCGCGTACGGCTGCTGCGGCGGAACGCCCGGCCCCGGCTGCCCGTAGGGCTGCTGCCCGGCCGGCGGCGGAGGCGGCGGCGTCTGGGCGTACGGGTTGGCCCCCTGGGGCGGCGGCGGAGTAGTCACTTGGAAGTCCCCCCTGGAACTTTGGCGCGCGGGACGGAAACGGCCGCGCACCTCGTGAGATAAGACGCACGTAAGTTAACGGCTCCCACTGACAACGCCCTGTCCCAGGGGTTCGCTGTGTCACTGCTGTGACAGTCTCCGGCGTTCAAAGCGGGCCATAAACACAGCAACCACTCCATAGATCAACGCCACTGTGATGACCAGCACCGCCGAGCGCCCGTCCGGCGGGAGCATCAGGGCAGCCACACCGGCCGCGCCGACGAAGGCCACGTTGAACAGCACGTCGTAGACGGAGAAGACCCGGCCACGGAAGCCGTCCTCGACGGCGGACTGCACGATCGTGTCCGTGGAGATCTTCGCGCCCTGGGTGATCAGCCCGAGGACGAACGCCGCGGTCAGCAGGGGGGCCACGGCGAAGGGCAGTCCCAGGGCGGGCACCAGCACCGTGGCGGCGGCCGCGCAGACGACGATCCAGCGGCCGGGCCCGAGCCGTCCCGCCGTCCAGGGCGTCACCACGGCCGCCGCGAAGAAGCCCGCCCCGGAGACCCCGAGCGCGAGCCCCAGCAGCCGCAGCCCGTCGTCCGTGTCGGAGGACAGGGCGTACCGGCACAGCATCAGCAGGAGGACCAGGAGGGCGCCGTAGCAGAAGCGCATCAGCGTCATCGAGAACAGCGCCCAGGCCGCCTCCCGGCGCCGGGGCGAGCCGAGGTGGCGTACGGCGGCCAGCAGACCGCGTGCGGTGCCGGCGAGCGTCGCCCCCAGCCGTGGCCGCGCCGGTGCCAGGTCGGGGCCGAGCAGGTCCGGGGCCATGCGCAGCGACGCCAGCGCCGCGCACAGGTACAGCGCCGCGCCCAGCAGCACCACCGCGGCGTCGGAGTCCGACACCACGAGCCGGACGACGAAGGCGAGACCGCCGCCCGCGGTCGCCGCGAGCGTGCCGGCGGTCGGGGAGATCGAGTTGGCCAGCACCAGGCGCTCGGCGTCGACCACCCGCGGCAGCGCTGCGGACAGACCGGCGAGGACGAAGCGGTTGACGGCGGTGACGCAGAGCGCGGAGACGTAGAACAGCCAGTCGGGGACGTCGCTGACCATGAGCACCGCGGTGGCCGACGCCAGCACGGCGCGCAGCAGATTGCCGTGCACGAAGACCTGGCGGCGCCGCCAGCGGTCGAGCAGGACCCCCGCGAAGGGGCCGACGAGCGAGTACGGGAGCAGCAGCACGGCCATCGCCGAGGCGATCGCGGCGGCCGAGGTCTGCTTCTCCGGGGAGAAGACGACGTAGGTGGCGAGCGCGACCTGGTACACGCCGTCGGCGCCCTGCGAGAGCAGACGTACGGCGAGCAGACGGCGGAAGTCCCGGAGGCGGAGCAGGACGCGCAGGTCACGGACGACGGGCATGGGGCACAGCCTCACACATGGGGAAGGTCCCCGGGCCGTGGAACCCGGGGACCCTCATTCGCCCTGGCAGGAGCAGTTGTGGTGCGGAGGACTAGCGCTCGACGTCGCCGCGGATGAACTTCTCGACGTTCTCGCGGGCCTCGTCGTCGAAGTACTGGACCGGCGGGGACTTCATGAAGTACGAGGACGCCGACAGGATGGGGCCGCCGATGCCGCGGTCCTTGGCGATCTTCGCGGCGCGCAGGGCGTCGATGATGACACCCGCGGAGTTCGGGGAGTCCCAGACCTCGAGCTTGTACTCCAGGTTCAGCGGGACGTCACCGAAGGCACGGCCCTCCAGGCGGACGTAGGCCCACTTGCGGTCGTCCAGCCACTGCACGTAGTCGGACGGGCCGATGTGGACGTTCTTCTCGCCGAGGTCCCGGTCGGGGATCTGGGAGGTGACGGCCTGCGTCTTGGAGATCTTCTTGGACTCCAGGCGCTCGCGCTCGAGCATGTTCTTGAAGTCCATGTTGCCGCCGACGTTCAGCTGCATCGTGCGGTCGAGGACCACACCACGGTCCTCGAACAGCTTCGCCATGACACGGTGCGTGATGGTGGCGCCGACCTGCGACTTGATGTCGTCACCGACGATCGGCACGCCCGCCTCGGTGAACTTGTCCGCCCACTCCTTGGTGCCGGCGATGAAGACCGGGAGGGCGTTGACGAAGGCGACCTTGGCGTCGATGGCGGCCTGGGCGTAGAACTTCGCCGCGTCCTCGGAACCGACGGGCAGGTAGCAGACGAGGACGTCGACCTGCTTGTCCTTGAGGACCTGGACGACGTCGACGGGCTCGGCCTCGGACTCCTCGATGGTCAGGCGGTAGTACTTGCCGAGACCGTCGAGGGTGTGACCGCGCTGGACGGTGACACCGGTGTTGGGCACGTCGCAGATCTTGATGGTGTTGTTCTCGGAGGCGCCGATGGCATCCGCGAGGTCGAGGCCGACCTTCTTCGCGTCGACGTCGAACGCCGCCACGAACTCGATGTCACGGACGTGGTAGTCGCCGAACTGCACGTGCATCAGTCCGGGGACCTTGGACGCCGGGTCGGCGTCCTTGTAGTACTCGACTCCCTGCACCAGCGACGCGGCGCAGTTGCCCACGCCGACGATGGCTACGCGAACCGAACCCATTCCGGTTGCTCCCTGTGTGTACGTGTGAGGCCCTGGCTGGGCTTCACGTGGTGGTGTCGCCGGGCGGATCCGTCCCGGGGATGTCCCCGGGACGGGGCAGGCCGCCCGTCGCTCCCGTTGTGGTGTCGTGCCGAGCGGTCCCTCCGGAGGCGGGACCCGTCAGGTCCCGTCCGGCCCGCTCGCTCTCGATGAGCTCGTTCAGCCAGCGCACTTCGCGCTCCACGGACTCCATTCCGTGGCGCTGGAGCTCAAGCGTGTAGTCGTCGAGGCGTTCCCGGGTGCGCGCCAGGGAGGAGCGCATCTTCTCCAGACGCTCCTCCAGCCGGCTGCGGCGGCCCTCCAGGACGCGCATGCGCACGTCCCGCGACGTCTGCCCGAAGAACGCGAAGCGGGCGGCGAAGTGCTCGTCCTCGTACGCGTCCGGGCCCGTCTGCGAGAGCAGGTCCTCGAAGTGTTCCTTACCTTCCGCCGTCAACCGGTAGACGATCTTGGCGCGGCGCCCCGCCAGGGGGGCGGCCAGGGCGTCTTCGTGGGTGTTGCCCGGTTCCTCGATCAACCAGCCGTTGGCGACCAGCGTCTTGAGGCAGGGGTAGAGCGTTCCGTAACTGAACGCCCGGAAGACACCCAGGGACGTGTTGAGTCGTTTGCGCAGCTCGTAGCCGTGCATCGGAGATTCGCGGAGCAGGCCGAGTACAGCGAACTCGAGGATCCCGGAACGCCGGCTCATCGTCGCCTCCTCCTGTCGTCACCGCGTGCTATCTCGCTCTGATGTATCGACTCGATACATCACGACGATAGAACGGCCTCCCGTGTGCGACAAGAGGGGAAATGGTGAACGGGATCACATCACCGATTCGTAGTGAACAAGTTGCCTGGTTTGGGGTGAACTTCGGCGCTAGGAGGGTTTTGACGGTGCGTAGTCTGTGCGGCATGCAGACTGCCGGGAACCAAGTGACGCTTGAGGACGTCATCGTCGTCGGTGCAGTACGGGTGAATGAGGGAACGACCACATCCGTACTTCGGGGGGACCGGAAACCAGCCGCCGTTTCCAGGCGCGCACGGGTGCGCCTGCCCGAGGAGTAATCGTTCGATGAGCGAGCACCGTCGCAAACCGCCGCAGCCGCAGGGAGGCGGACGCGCCGCGGGCCGACGCGGTCAGCCCGGCTCGGCCGGTCGCCGTGCGGCACCGCGAGGCGCCACCGGGTCACCTGCCGACTCCTATGGACAGGAGGGGTCCGGGGCCGAAGAGGAGCGGCCGTACGGCGGCCGCGCCGACGCTCGGCGTGCTGCCCAGAGAAGCGGCGGCGGCCGTCGCAGAGGGGCCGGGCCCGACGGGCCGACGGGCCCCGGCCGCGGCAGGGGCCGCGCCGCCGCCGCGCCCGGCAAGAAGCGGCTCATCGACTATCCGCGCGCGGACAGGTACGGATGGCAGCGCTGGGTGCCGTCCTGGAAGCTCGTGACGGGCCTGTTCATAGGCTTCATGGGCGGCCTGGTGGCGGTGGCCGGCATCGGCTACGCCATGGTGGGCGTGCCGGACATCGCCAAGACCGCGACGGCCCAGAACAACGTCTACCAGTGGTCCAACGGCGAGACGATGGTCGCCACGGGTGGTGAGGTCAACCGCCAGATCATCCCCTACTCCCAGATCCCCAAGGAGATGCGGTACGCCGTCATCTCCCAGGAGAACAAGACGTTCGAGACCGACAGCGGTGTCGACCCGAACGGCATCGCGCGCGCCGTCTTCAACATGGCCAGGGGCGGTCAGACGCAGGGTGGTTCGACCATCACCCAGCAGTTCGTCAAGAACGCCATGCTGGACGACCAGTCGCAGACCATCTCCCGCAAGTTCAAGGAGATCTTCGTCGCCATCAAGGTGGGCGCCACGGTCCCCAAGGACGAGATCATGGCGGGCTATCTGAACTCGGCGTACTTCGGCCGGGGCGCGTACGGCCTCCAGGCGGCGTCGCGGGCGTACTTCGACAAGGACGCCCAGGCGCTGAACCCGGGTCAGTGCGCCTTCCTGGCGGCGATGCTGAAGGGCGCCACGTACTACGACCCGGCGGGCGCCACGTCGCTCGACCCGTCGGCCACGCCGCAGGCCAACCAGCTGCGGGCCCAGCGGCAGATGCAGGACACGCTGAGCAAGATGGTCGAGTACGGCCATCTGAGCGCGACCGAGCGGGACAAGTACCGCGAGCTTCCCAAGTCCCAGAGCCCGCGCTCGAACAGCCGACTGAGCGGTCAGATCGGTTACCTGGTCGACCTCGCCAAGGCGTACATCGTCAACAACACGGACATCACCGCCGACGACCTCCAGAAGGGCGGTTACACGATCCGGACGACCTTCGAGAAGAAGAAGGTCGACGAGCTCGAGGCCGCCGTCAACAAGGTCCGGAACGCGAAGATCAAGCCCGAGCTGCGTCCGGACAAGGACAAGTACGTCCAGTTCGGCGGTGCGTCGGTGGACCCGGCCTCGGGGGCCATCAAGGCGATCTACGGCGGTGTGGACGCGACCAAGCACTTCACCAACAACGCCGACTCGACCGGAGCCCAGGTGGGGTCGACGTTCAAGCCGTTCGTGCTGGCGGCTGCCATGCAGTGGGGTGTACAGGACCCGGACGGGTCGGGCCAGCGCACCATCGCCTCGCCGAAGAGCATCTACAGCGGCAAGAACAAGCTGAAGATCCGGCAGTACGACGGCTCTGTGTGGACGGACGACAAGGGCAAGGAGTGGCTCCAGACCAACGATGGTGACGAGTCGAAGGGCGACCCGCCCGACTACAAGATCGACCTGCGTCAGGCCATGCAGTTCTCGGTCAACTCCGCCTATGTCCAGCTGGGCATGGACGTCGGTCTGGACAAGGTCAAGCAGGCCGCTCTGGACGCGGGTCTACTGGAGGGCAGCTTCGCCAGCTCCAGGTTCCCCTCGTTCTCCATCGGTACGTCCGACCCCAGCGCGATCCGCATGGCCGGCTCGTACGCCACCTTCGCGGCCAGCGGGCAGCAGCGGTCGCCGTTCTCGGTCGCCGAGGTGAAGAAGCAGGGCGCGACGGTCTATACGCACAAGACGGAGGCCAAGCCGGCGTTCTCCGCGAAGGTCGCCGACAACGTGACCAACGTGCTGCAGACCGTGGTCAAGGCGGGCACCGGTACCAGTGCCCAGCTCCCCGGCCGTGAGGTGGCGGGCAAGACCGGTACGACCGACGGCAACAAGTCCGCCTGGTTCGTCGGCTACACGCCCCAGCTGTCCACCGCGATCAGCATGTTCCGGATAGACGACGACGCGAACAACAAGAACCGTACGTTCTTGGAGATGTACGGAACGGGTGGCGAGAAGGAGATCCACGGCGCCTCGTTCCCGGCCCAGATCTGGCAGGACTACATGTCCCAAGCGCTGGAGGGCCAGCCGGTGGAGAAGTTCCCGACGCCGGAGCCCATCGGTGAGGTCCTGAACGCCGAGCCGAGCCCGTCGCCCACCCCGTCGGTCACGCCCAGCGAGACCCCGAGTGAGACGCCGAGCGAGACCCCGAGCGAGACGCCGAGTGCTCCGACGCCCTCGACCTCCGAGTCCTGCAATTTCTTCGGCTGCTCGAACGGCGGCAACGACGGCGGTGGCGGCAACGGTGGTCCCGGTGGCAACGGTGGTCCCGGCGGCGGGGGCGGTCCGGGCGGTGAGGACCCCTCATCGACGCCGACCGCGACGGAGTCGACCGGCACCACCAGAGGCGGCAACGGAGGCATCTTCCCCGGAGACGGCCAGAACTAGCCGCGATATCGCCCGCTACGGGTGTTTCACGTGAAACATGGGCCGCCGCACCTGTGAGGTGCGGCGGCCCTCGCCGTATTCCGGGGCGCGTACGGCAGGATGTGCCCCATGCCCAGTGCAGAAACGACGCCCGCGAGCGTCCACGAGCCGGAGCCGGTACGACCGACCCGGGAGGACGAGGTCGCCGCGGCCGGCAGTGAGCTGATCGGCGGCCCCATCGGGCGGCGCGCCCTGCTCGGGACGTCCTGGTGGACGCCCGTCCGGGTCGTCGCTGTCGTGGCGATCGGCATGTTCGCCCTCGGCCTCGTCCAGAAGGCGCCCTGCTACAACGGCGCCTGGTTCTTCGGCGCGAGTTCCCAGTACACGCACGCGTGCTACTCGGACATCCCGCACCTCTACCAGGGACGTGGCTTCGCGGACGGGCTCGTGCCCTACTTCGACAAGCTCCCGGGCGACATGGACTACCTCGAATACCCGGTCCTCACCGGTGTGTTCATGGAGGTGGCCGCCTGGCTCACGCCCGGCAGCGGCAGCATCCAGCACCAGGAGCAGTGGTACTGGTTCGTCAACGCCGGAATGCTGATGGTGTGCGCGGCCGTCATCGCCGTCTGCGTCTCCCGCACCCAGGCCCGGCGCCCCTGGGACGGCCTGCTGGTCGCCCTCGCGCCCGCCTTCGTGCTGACCGCCACCATCAACTGGGACCTCCTGGCGGTCGCTCTGACGGCCGCGGCGATGCTGATGTGGTCCCGGGGCCGCTCCCTCGCGTTCGGCGTCCTCCTGGGGCTCGCCACGGCCGCCAAGCTGTATCCCGTGCTGCTCCTCGGCCCCCTGCTCGTCCTGTGCTGGCGTGCGGGCCGCTGGCGGGACTTCGGCAAGGCCCTGGGCGGCGCCGCGGTCGCCTGGGTCGTCGTGAACCTTCCGGTGATGCTCTTCGCCTTCGACGGCTGGTCGAAGTTCTACACGTTCAGCCAGGAACGCGGCGTGGACTTCGGTTCGTTCTGGCTGATCTGGGCCCAGAACACGAGCACCCCGCCCACGACCGACACGGTCAACACGCTCGCCATGCTGCTCATGGTGGCGTGCAGCGCCGGCATCGCGGTCCTCACCTTCACGGCCCCGCGCCGGCCGCGCTTCGCCCAGCTCGCGTTCCTGATCGTCGCGGCGTTCATCCTCACCAACAAGGTCTACTCCCCCCAGTACGTCCTGTGGCTGGTGCCGCTGGCCGTGCTCGCCCGGCCGAAGTGGCGGGACTTCCTGATCTGGCAGGCGTGCGAAGTCGCGTACTACCTGGGGATCTGGATGTACCTCGCGTACACGACCAGCGGGGACGCCCACAAGGGCCTGCCCACCCACGGCTACCACTGGGCGATCGCCGTGCATCTGCTCGGCACGCTGTACCTGTGCGCCGTGGTCGTCCGGGACATCCTGCTGCCGGACCGGGACGTGGTACGCCGCTCCGGCGACGACGACCCGTCGGGAGGAGTGCTCGACGGCGCCGAGGACGTCTTCGTCCTGGGCACGGCCGCCCGTCCGGCGCGGCACGCCGCCCACATCGAGGGGCCGTCCGTGCAGTGGGGAAGCCATGGACCGGCGCCCTCCGCCGAGGGTTCGCTCTGAGCGAACAGCCGGTCGGCAGGCCGTGAAAAAGGCCGTACACGCACTGCGCGTGTACGGCCTTCCCGCTGTCCCGGGACCTGCCTAGCGGTCGACCGACCGGTCGAACTGCGTGGTGGTGTGCCGCAGATGGGCCACCAGCTCCTCGCCGACCTTGGGCTCCGGCGCGTCCGACGGCACGAACAGGATCGACACCTGCATGTGCGGCGGCTCCGCGAACCAACGCTGCTTGCCGCCCCAGACGAACGGCGACAGGTTCCGGTTGACCGTGGCCAGGCCCGCCCGCGCCACGCCCTTGGCGCGCGGCATGACGCCGTGCAGGGCCTTCGGGGCCTCCAGGCCCACCCCGTGCGACGTTCCGCCCGCCACGACCACCAGATAGCCGTCGGAGGCCGCCTTCTGCTGCCGGTAGCCGAACCGGTCCCCCTTCGTCACCCGCGTGACGTCCAGGACCGCGCCGCGGTACTCCGTGGCCTCGTGGTCCCCCAGCCACAGCCGCGTGCCGATGCGGGCTCGGAAGCGGGTCTGCGGGAACTGCTGGCGCAGCCGGGCGAGTTCGTCGGCCTTCAGATGGCTCACGAACATCGTGTGCAGCGGCAGCCGGGCCGCCCGCAGCCGGTCCATCCAGCCGATGACCTCCTCGACGGCGTCCGAGCCGTCCGTGCGGTCCAGCGGCAGGTGGATGGCGAAGCCCTCCAGGCGGATGTTCTCTATGGCGGCGTGCAGCTGCGGCAGGTCCTGCTCGCTGATGCCGTGCCGCTTCATCGAGGACATCACCTCGATGACGACACGGGCCCCCACGAGGCCGTACACGCCGTCCACCGACGACACCGAGCGGATGACCCGGTCGGGCAGCGGGACGGGCTCCTCACCGCGCCGGTAGGGCGTCAGGACCAGCAGGTCACCGCCGAAGAAGTCCTTGATGCGCGCGGCCTCGTACGTCGTGCCGACGGCGAGGACGTCCGAGCCGAGCCGTGTCGCCTCCTCCGCCAGCCGTTCGTGCCCGAAACCGTAGCCGTTGCCCTTGCAGACCGGGACGAGTCCCGGGAACTGCTCCTGCACGTGCTTGTGGTGCGCCCGCCAGCGCGCGGTGTCGACGTAGAGCGTGAGCGCCATGGCCGGACCCGGGACCTTTCTCGTGGCTGCCGTGTTTCAGAGGTAGGCAAGTTTATGGAACCCGAAGGCCCGGTCTCACCGGCGCGACATGTAGATGTCGAGCGCCTTGTGGAGCAGCTTGTTGAGCGGGAAGTCCCACTCGCCGAGGTACTCGGCCGCCTGTCCACCGGTGCCCACCTTGAACTGGATCAGACCGAAGAGGTGATCGGTCTCGTCCAGCGAGTCGGAGATGCCGCGCAGGTCGTAGACGGTGGCGCCGAGCGCGTAGGCGTCGCGCAGCATCCGCCACTGCATCGCGTTGGAGGGCCGCACCTCACGGCCGATGTTGTCGGAGGCGCCGTAGGAGTACCAGACGTGCCCGCCGACGATCAGCATGGTCGCCGCGGACAGGTTCACCCCGTTGTGCCGGGCGAAGTACAGCCGCATCCGGTTGGGGTCCTCGGTGTTGAGCGCCGTCCACATGCGCTGGAAGTACGACAGCGGACGCGGCCGGAAGTGGTCGCGCACGGCGGTGATCTCGTACAGCCGCTGCCACTCCTCCAGCTCGTGGTAGCCGCCCTGGACGACCTCGACGCCGGCCTTCTCGGCCTTCTTGATGTTGCGGCGCCACAGCTGGTTGAAGTTCTTGTGGACCTCTTCCAGGGAGCGGTTGGCGAGCGGCACCTGGTACACGTAGCGGGGCTGGACGTCGCCGAAGCCGGCGCCGCCGTCCTCGCCCTGCTGCCAGCCCATGCGGCGGAGCTTGTCCGCGACCTCGAAGGCGCGCGGCTCGATGAAGTCGGCCTCGATGTCGCGCAGCCGCTTCACGTCCGGGTCCTGGATGCCCGCCTTGATGGAGTTGGCCTCCCAGCGGCGGATGATCACCGGCGGGCCCATCTTCACGGAGAACGCGCCCTGGTGCTTGAGGTGCGCCAGCATCGGCTGGATCCAGTCGTCCAGGTTCGGCGCGAACCAGTTGATGACCGGACCCTCGGGGAGATACGCCAGATAGCGCTTGATCTTGGGGAGCTGCCGGTAGAGGACGAGACCGGCGCCGACCAGCTCACCCGTGCGGTCGTCGAACCAGCCGAGGCTCTCGGAGCGCCACTCAGCCTTGACGTCTGCCCAGGCCGGGACCTGCATGTGGCTCGCCGACGGCAGGCTCTGGATGTACGCCAGGTGCTGCTCGCGACTGATCGTCCTCAGGGTCAGGCTCATTCGGGGGGCTCCTCGGGCTGGTGTGTCCCCATGGGTACAGGGGCTCCGGCTCTCGCGCCGAAGCCTACTGCGCCCCGCGAGCGCCCTGACTGGGCAGTACGGAACCCACGCCCCGGCCTGGGGGCACCGGGGCGTTCCGGAGGGGGCGACGGGGTGTCCGGAGGGTGGGTCCGGAGGGTCAGAAGAGCCCGCCGAACAGGCCACCGTGCGCCATGCCGATGAAGAAGCCGATGCCGGCGGCACCGAGACCCAGGATCAGGCCGAACCGTTCACGCGTGGTCTCGGAGATCCACTGGCCGTAGAGGCCGGTCAGGATGCCCACCAGGCCGGTCCAGGAGCTGAGCAGGTGCAGGCTGTGGAAGAACGACGAGACGAAGGCGGTCAGCCCGAGCGCCGCGGTCACCGCGAGCAGCGCGTCCTGGAGCGGATGGGGCTTGCCGTCGGTGGCGAACAGGGAGCCGGCGGTGTTGGGTCGCAATGCCTGTGCCATGGGGCACCTCCTGCGGAAGGCGGCGCACGGTAGCGCCGTACACACCCGATGTGTACAGATTGACGGCCCCGGCGGCCGGATTTCAACCGGAAGGGCGGGTGCGGGTAGGCTGTACCGTCTGCACCGGTGTCTGCCCAGGCCCTGGCCGGGAATCCCGAGGGACCACCCCGATTGTCAGTGGTGGCCGATACCGTTGCGTACGCATCACAACCCTCCTGCCACGGAACGACCGTGGCCGCTGAGTCCAGAGGAGGTGGGTTCCACATGCGTCACTACGAGGTGATGGTCATCCTCGACCCCGATCTCGAGGAGCGCGCTGTCTCCCCGCTGATCGAGAACTTCCTTTCCGTCGTCCGTGAGGGCAACGGCAAGGTGGAGAAGGTCGACACCTGGGGCCGTCGTCGTCTCTCGTACGAGATCAAGAAGAAGCCCGAGGGCATCTACTCGGTCATCGACCTTCAGGCCGAGCCTGCGGTCGTCAAGGAGCTCGACCGCCAGATGAACCTGAACGAGTCGGTCCTCCGGACCAAGGTCCTCCGCCCCGAGACCCACTGAGCCTTCCGCTCAGCTGATCTCGGGATTCGAGTAGCAGCAAGCAGCCAGCAGCAAACCCGCCGAGAGGTTCCCCCATGGCAGGCGAGACCGTCATCACGGTCGTCGGCAATCTTGTCGATGACCCCGAGCTGCGCTTCACCCCGTCCGGTGCGGCGGTCGCGAAGTTCCGCGTCGCGTCCACTCCCCGCACCTTCGACCGCCAGACGAACGAGTGGAAGGACGGCGAGAGCCTCTTCCTCACCTGCTCGGTCTGGCGTCAGGCGGCGGAGAACGTCGCCGAGTCGCTCCAGCGAGGCATGCGCGTCATCGTGCAGGGCCGGCTGAAGCAGCGGTCCTACGAGGACCGTGAGGGCGTCAAGCGCACGGTCTACGAGCTGGACGTCGAGGAAGTCGGCGCCAGCCTCCGCAACGCCACGGCCAAGGTCACCAAGACCGCCGGCGGTGGCCGCGGTGGCCAGGGCGGTTACGGCGGCGGTGGCCAGGGCGGCCAGGGTGGCGGCGGCTGGGGCGGTGGCCCCGGCGGCGGTCAGCAGGGCGGCGCTCCGGCCGACGACCCGTGGGCGACCGGCGCTCCGGCCGGTGGCGGCCAGGGCGGCGGTGGCTGGGGCGGAGGCTCCGGCGGCGGCGGTGGCGGCTACTCGGACGAACCCCCCTTCTAGACCTTCCGGTCGAAGGTGGGTCGTACCCCAACTTCTTGATCACACAGGAGAAACACCATGGCGAAGCCGCCTGTGCGCAAGCCGAAGAAGAAGGTCTGCGCTTTCTGCAAGGACAAGGTCACGTACGTGGACTACAAGGACACGAACATGCTGCGGAAGTTCATTTCCGACCGCGGCAAGATCCGTGCCCGCCGCGTGACCGGCAACTGCACGCAGCACCAGCGTGACGTCGCCACGGCCGTCAAGAACAGCCGTGAGATGGCGCTGCTGCCCTACACGTCCACCGCGCGCTAAGGAGAGGGTGACCGACTCATGAAGATCATCCTCACTCACGAGGTCTCCGGCCTCGGTGCCGCCGGCGACGTCGTCGACGTCAAGGACGGTTACGCTCGCAACTACCTGATCCCGCGGAACTTCGCGATCCGCTGGACCAAGGGTGGCGAGAAGGATGTCGAGCAGATCCGTCGTGCTCGCAAGATCCACGAGATCCAGACCATCGAGCAGGCCAACGCCGTGAAGGCTCAGCTCGAGGGCGTGAAGGTCCGCCTGGCCGTCCGTTCGGGCGACTCCGGCCGTCTCTTCGGTTCCGTCACCCCGGCCGACGTCGCTTCCGCGATCAAGGCTTCCGGTGGCCCCGAGGTCGACAAGCGTCGTATCGAGCTGGGTTCGCCGATCAAGACCCTGGGCTCTCACGAGACGTCCGTGCGTCTGCACCCCGAGGTTGCCGCGAAGGTCAGCGTCGAGGTCATCTCGGCCTGAACGCCGCGCTCGGTCTGAGCAGTGCACAAGGGGCCGCACCCTTCCTGGGTGCGGCCCCTTGCATGTGCCTCAACTCGCTTGATCGGCGGGCATGTTTCACGTGAAACGTGCGGCCCTGCGGTGTTTCACGTGAAACGGTCAGCGGGTCGCGCCCGTCACGATCCAGCGTCCGGAGCGGGTGCGCACCCAGAGGGTGAGCATCCGGACCAGCATCATCAGGGTCATGGCTCCCCAGAGCGCGGTGAGACCGCCTCCGAAGCTCGGCACGAGCAGCGCCACCGGGCAGAAGACCACGAGGGTCACCACCATGGCCCCGGCCAGATATGGGCCGTCTCCGGCACCCATCAGTACGCCGTCCAGGATGTACACCACACCGCAGATCGGCTGGGAGAGCGCCACCATGAGCAGGGCGGGCAGTGCGGCGTCCTTCACCAGGGAGTCGCCGGTGAACAATGGCAGGAAGAGCGGCCGGGCTGCCACCACCAGGAGGCCGAGGACAGCCCCTGTCGCGATGCCCCACTGGACCATGCGGCGGCAGGCGTCCCGGGCGCCCTGTGGATCGTCGGCGCCGAGATAGCGCCCGATGATGGCCTGACCGGCGATCGCGATGGCGTCCAGGGCGAAGGCCAGCAGGCTCCACAAGGACAGGATGATCTGGTGGGCGGCGATGTCCGCGTCACCGAGACGGGCCGCCACGGCGGTGGCGATCATAAGGACCGCCCGCAGCGAGAGCGTCCGGACGAGCAGGGGGACGCCGGCCTGGGCCGAGGCGCGGATGCCGGTGGCGTCGGGACGCAGCGATGCCCCGTGTCTGCGGGCGCCCCGGACCACCACGGTGAGATAGATCGCCGCCATGGCGCACTGCGCGATCACGGTGCCCCAGGCGGAGCCCGCGATGCCGAGGCCGGCGCCATAGACCAATACGGTGTTCAGGGCCCCGTTGGCGACAAAGCCTCCGACGGCCACATAGAGCGGGGTCCTGGTGTCCTGGAGCCCGCGCAGCACACCGGTTGCGGCGAGCACGACCAGCATGGCCGGGATGCCCAGAGCGGAGATCCGCAGATACGTCGTCGCGTACGGGGCTGCCGTGTGGGAGGAGCCGAAGAGGTCCACGAGCCAGGGGGCCAGCGGTAGCACGACGGCGATGACGGCGGCACCGAGCAGCAGGGCCAGCCAGATGCCGTCCATGCCCTGGCGGATCGCCGACGGGAGATCACCCGCGCCGACGCGGCGGGCGACGGCCGCCGTGGTGGCGTAGGCGAGGAAGACGAAGACGCTCACCGCGGTGGTGAGCAGGGCCGAGGCGACACCGAGACCGGCGAGCTGGGACGTGCCGAGATGGCCGACGATGGCGCTGTCGGCCATGACGAACAGGGGCTCGGCGACCAGCGCGCCGAAGGCCGGGACGGCGAGCGCGACGATCTCCCGGTCGTGCCGTCGCCGGGTGTCCCTGGGTATCACGGAGGCCTGTGGCATGAGCACTAATCTAATCGTCCACAGGTAATGGATACAAACCAGCACTGACCCTTACTCAGGGTCTTGGGGCGTGTGCACTCGTATGCCGTTCGAGCTGATCTTGGTCCGACTGGGGAAGTTTTTCTTCTGCACAGCCGGTGGATGGGAAAAGTGCAGGTCAGACGTGCTTGATCACGATGATCGAGGGCTTGTTCACAGCACTGTCCACCGGGTCGTGCACAGGTTTTGCCGGGTTCTCCACAGCATCGGGGCCGTCGTCCACATGGCCTGTGGATAACCAGATTGGCTGAGGGTGCCGAGGGGCCTAACGTGGTGCGGCGCCCGCTGTCCTCGTCGGCCTGTGAACCCTCACAAAACCGACGCGTTCGAGGCGGAGCCGGGCGTCTCTGAATGTCAGTGCCGTGCCGTAGAACTGAGGACACGGCTAGGTCCGCCGGGCGGACGGGAGGGGGTGGCTCGGTGAGCATTTCCGAGCCGTTGGACGACCCGTGGGCCGACAGCGGACCCAGTGATCGTCTGCCCGCCTCACGCCGGCGCGGGGACGGCGGGCGGGGCCGGGACGAGCAGCACGACCGGGGCCGGGAGAACGGCAACTGGGACGGTGGGGGCGCGTCCTTCGAGCGGGTGCCGCCCCAGGACCTCGACGCCGAACAGTCCGTCCTCGGCGGCATGTTGCTGTCCAAGGACGCCATCGCCGACGTGGTCGAGATCCTCAAGGGCCACGACTTCTACAAGCCCGCGCACGAGACGATCTACCAGGCGATCCTCGACATCTACGCCAAGGGTGAGCCGGCCGACCCCATCACGATCGCCGCCGAGCTGACCAAGCGCGGCGAGATCAACAAGGTCGGCGGCGCCTCGTATCTGCACACGCTCGTCCAGACGGTGCCGACGGCGGCGAACGCCGAGTACTACGCGGAGATCGTCCACGAGCGGGCCGTGCTGCGCCGCCTGGTGGAGGCCGGGACGCGCATCACACAGATGGGATACGCGGCCGACGGCGACGTGGACGAGATCGTCAACAGCGCGCAGGCCGAGATCTTCGCCGTCACCGAGCAGCGCACCAGCGAGGACTATCTGCCGCTCGGCGACATCATGGAGGGCGCGCTCGACGAGATCGAGGCGATCGGCTCGCGCAGCGGCGAGATGACGGGTGTGCCGACGGGCTTCACCGACTTCGACTCCCTCACCAACGGGCTGCACCCCGGCCAGATGATCGTCATCGCGGCCCGTCCCGCGATGGGCAAGTCCACGCTCGCGCTGGACTTCGCGCGGGCGGCCTCGATCAAGAACAACCTGCCGAGCGTGATCTTCTCGCTCGAGATGGGGCGCAACGAGATCGCGATGCGTCTGCTGTCCGCCGAGGCGCGGGTCGCCCTGCACCACATGCGGTCCGGCACGATGACCGACGAGGACTGGACGCGGCTGGCCCGCCGGATGCCCGACGTGTCCGCGGCGCCCCTCTACATCGACGACTCCCCGAACCTGTCGATGATGGAGATCCGCGCCAAGTGCCGCCGGCTCAAGCAGCGCAACGACCTCAAGCTCGTCGTGATCGACTATCTCCAGCTGATGCAGTCCGGCGGCTCCCGCCGGGCCGAGAGCCGTCAGCAGGAGGTCTCGGACATGTCCCGTAACCTCAAGCTCCTCGCCAAGGAACTGGAGCTCCCGGTCATCGCGCTCTCCCAGCTGAACCGTGGCCCCGAGCAGCGCACCGACAAGAAGCCGATGGTCTCCGACCTGCGTGAGTCCGGCTCCATCGAGCAGGACGCCGACATGGTCATCCTGCTGCACCGCGAGGACGCGTACGAGAAGGAGTCCCCCCGCGCGGGCGAGGCCGACCTGATCGTCGCCAAGCACCGCAACGGCCCCACAGCCACGATCACGGTCGCCTTCCAGGGCCACTACTCCCGCTTCGTGGACATGGCCCAGACCTGACCGGTCCCCTCGGCCCTGTCGGCATCGGGGCTCGGGGCGGGAAATGGATTCGACCCCGGGGGATTCTGCGGATGGACTGGGGGGATGACGACTTCTTCTGATGGTGTGGTGGCCGGCGACGGGTTGCTTGCGGGGACGCGGCGGGCGTTGGTGCGGCGGATCGCCGTGGCGCAGGCCGAGGGGCGGGCGCCGTCGCTGGTGGCGGCCGTCGTGCGCGATGGACGGGCGGTGTGGCACGGGGCGCGCACGAGTGTGGACGGGCACGGACCCGACGAGAACGTGCAGTACCGGATCGGGTCGATCACCAAGACGTTCACGGCCGTCCTCGTCCTCCGGCTGCGCGACGAGGGACTGCTCGACCTCGGGGACCCGCTGGAGAAGCATCTGCCGGGCACCGGCGCGGGGGAGGCCACCGTCGCTCAACTGCTCGCGCACACGGGCGGGTTGGCGGCGGAGTCGCCCGCGCCCTGGTGGGAGCGGACGCCCGGCTCATTGCGCCCCGAGCTGAGCGACGTGCTCGGTGCGCAGCCGTTCCTGCACCCCGTCGGGCGGCGGCACCACTACTCGAACCCCGGATACACGCTGTTGGGCGCCCTGGTGGAGGAGGTGCGCGGCGCTTCCTGGGAGGAGGTGCTGCGGCGCGAGGTGCTTGAACCCCTCGGCCTGGACCGCACGGGCGGACAGCCGCGGGCGCCCCACGCGGGCGGCTGGGCCGTGCACCCGTGGGCGGACGTCCTCCTGCCCGAGCCGGTCGAGGACCTCGGCCGTATGGCGCCGGCGGGACAGCTGTGGTCCACGACCGCCGACCTGGCGCGGTTCGCGGTCTTCCTGGCCCACGGCGACGACCGTGTGCTGAGCGCCGAGTCCGTTCGGGAGATGAGGACGCCCGCGGCCCCGGCCGAGGCGTCGGACGTCGCGGATGGTGCCGCCTACGGCCTCGGCATGCAGATCCAGCACCGCGACGGCCGGCTGCTCGTCGGCCACTCCGGCTCGCTGCCCGGCTTCCTGGCGAGCCTCACCCTCAGCGTCGAGGACGACGTGGCCGCCGTCGTGCTGGCCAACTGCACCTCGGGCCCGCCGATCTCCGCGATCGGCGCCGATCTCGTCCGTATCGTCGCCGAGGCAGAGCCCCGGATTCCCGAGCCCTGGCGGCCGCTGCGGGAAGTGGACCCGGCCGTACTGGAGTTGGCGGGCCAGTGGTACTGGGGCACCCACGGCTGCGCCCTCCGGGTGACCGCCGACGGGCTGGTCTCGCTGGAGCCGCTGTCCGGGAAGGGCCGCCGCTCCCGGTTCCGCGCCAACGGTGACGGCACCTGGACCGGGCTCGAGGGCTACTACGCCGGAGAGCTCCTGAAGGCCGTACGACGGCCTGACGGGTCCGTGAGCCATCTCGACCTCGGCTCGTTCGTCTTCACGCGTCAGCCGTACGACCAGGGGGCTCCGGTGCCCGGTGGTGTCGACCCCGACGGGTGGCGCGGCATCGGCCAGCCGCCGACTGACGCAGGGTAGGGCGTGGGAGGCGGCCTGTTTCACGTGAAACAGGCCGCTTCTTCCGTTCCCTGCCGATTTGGCTTGTCAGAGCGGGAGTTTGAAGCCCACATGGGAGGCCGTGAACCCGAGCCGCTCATAAAAACGGTGGGCATCGGTCCGCGTCCGGTCGGACGTCAGCTGGACCAACTGGCAGCCCAGCCGCCGGGATTCCTCCACCGCCCACTCGATGAGCCGCGTCCCCAGACCGCTGCCGCGCTCGTCGGCGTGGATGCGGACGGCCTCGATGATCGATCTTGTCGCACCCCGCCGGGACAGCCCCAGCACGATCGTGAGCTGGAGCGTGCCGACCACACGGCCCTCCCGCACGGCGACCACCAGATGCTGGTTCGGGTCCGCGCTCAGTCGTTCCAGCGCCTCCTGGTACGGAGCGAGGTCGTCCGGTGACTCGCGCTGTGCGCCCAGTGGGTCGTCGGCGAGCATCCCGACGATCACCGGGATGTCGTCGGCGTCCGCGGCGCGTATCTCAAGATCTCCCATGCCCGCACCCTATGCGGGCACGTTCAGCGACTCCACGACGCGCACGAGCGGAGCCAGCTCGGGGTTCTTCGCCGCCTCGTCGAGGGCCTCGCGCAGCGCGGCGTCGTTGGTGGGCCGCGCCGCTTCCAGCAGCGCGAGCCCGGCCGGCGTGACGTTCGTGTAGATGCCACGGCGGTCGGTCGGGCACAGATAGCGCTCCAGGAGACCGCGGTCCTCAAGGCGGGTGACCAGCCGGGTGGTGGCGCTCTGGCTGAGGACGACGGCGTCGGCGACCTGCTTCATCTGCAGATGCCCCCCATCACCGTCGTGCTGTCGGCTGAGCACGTCGAGCAGGGAGTACTCGCGCACGCTCAGATCGTGCCCCGCTTGCAGGGCGCGCTCGATGTGCGCCTCGATCCTGCCGTGCAGCAGTGCGAGGGCGGACCAGCCCTGCGCGAGGGCGGTGAGCGCGGGGTCCGTCGCTGTCATGTGGCGTTTCCTCCGTCCCGGAGCGGCTGAGAACAAGGATAGAGCAGGTTCGCAATATCCTTCGTTTGCCTATAGCCAGCGTCTGCAACTATTGTGGACGCACGCAAAGCGCTCCTGCAATCGTCTGGGAAGGGTGTACCTCCATGCCTCTCGCGCTTCTGGCTCTCGCGATCGGGGCCTTCGGCATCGGCACGACCGAGTTCGTGATCATGGGTCTGCTGCCCGAGGTCGCGGGTGACTTCGGGGTCTCCATCCCCACGGCGGGCCTGCTCGTGACCGGCTACGCGCTCGGTGTCGTGGCCGGTGCCCCGCTGATGACCGTGCTCGGCACCAAGGTCTCCCGCAAGCGCATGCTGATGCTGCTGATGGGCCTGTTCATCGTCGGGAACCTGATCTCCGCCGTCGCCCCCGTCTTCGCGGTGATGCTGGTGGGCCGGGTGATCGCCTCACTCGCGCACGGCGCCTTCTTCGGCATCGGCTCGGTCGTCGCGGCCGAACTGGTCGCCCCGGACAAGAAGGCCGGAGCCATCGCGATGATGTTCACCGGGCTGACCGTGGCCAATGTCGTCGGAGTCCCCCTGGGCACGCTCATCGGGCAGCACGTCGGCTGGCGCGTCACCTTCGGCATCGTCGCCGTGCTCGGTCTGGTCGGCCTGGCGGGCATCGCCCGGCTGGTCCCGGACATGCCGAAGCCCGAGGGAGTCCGTCTCCGCCACGAACTGGCCGCCTTCAAGAACGCCCAGGTCCTGCTCGCCATGGCGATGACCGTCCTCGGCTTCGGCGGCGTCTTCGCGGCCGTCACCTATATCGCGCCGATGATGACCCATGTCGCCGGCTTCGCCGACGACTCCGTCACCTGGCTGCTCGTCCTCTTCGGCCTCGGCATGGTCGGTGGCAACCTCGTCGGCGGCAGGTTCGCCGACCGCGCCCTGATGCCCATGCTCTACCTCTCGCTCGGCGCCCTGGCCGTTGTGCTCGCCCTGTTCACGCTCACCGCCCACAACAAGATCGCGGCGGCCGTGACCATCACCCTGATCGGCGCCCTGGGTTTCGCGACCGTCCCGCCGCTCCAGAAGCGTGTCCTCGACCAGGCGCACGGCGCCCCCACGCTGGCGTCGGCCGTCAACATCGGCGCCTTCAACCTGGGCAACGCCCTCTCCGCCTGGCTCGGCGGCCTCGTGATCGCGGCCGGCCTCGGCTACACCGCCCCGAACTGGGTCGGCGCCGTCCTCGCCGCCGCGGCCCTCGTCCTCGCCGTCCTCTCGGCCGCCCTGGAGCGCCGGCACGGCGCCCCCGGCACCGTGGTGGCCGGCGGCACGCCTGCCGGGCAGCGGACGGCGGTCCACCACTCCTGACCCCCTCCAACCCCCAAGAACCCCCTCTGCACCACCCCAAGGAGACACACCTCATGAGCACGATCACCGTCGCCCCGCTCACCACCCAGGACGCCGAACTCCTCGTCGACACCGCCCGTCGCGCGGCCGAGGCCGCCGGAGTGACGGTCAGCGTCACCGTCCTGGACGCCGGCGGCCATCTGCTCGCCTTCCGGCGCGACGACCGCGCCGTGCTGATCTCCGGCGAGACCAGCACCCGCAAGGCGTACACCGCGCTCCAGCTGAACGCGCCCACCGCCGACCTCGTCGACGCGGTCCAGCCCGGCGGCCTCTTCCACACCCTGCCCACCGCGCTCGACCGGCCCCTGCTGTTCATCGCCGGCGGTGTCCCGGTCCACCGCGACGGACGGCTGATCGGCGCGATCGGCGTCGGCGGCGGCGCTCCCGAGCAGGACCATGGCTTCGCCCTCACCGCCGTGGAGAAGGTGGAGAAGCTCGCCTGAGCCCACGTCCGCCGCCCGACGGCCACCGAGACCCGAGCGGCCCTATGACAACGCCGGCCCCCACCGAGGAGTGGGGGCTGGCGTCGTCGTCAGGGGACCGCTCAGCCCGCCGCCACGGTCAGCGGTGCGAAACGCCGGGTCCAGTCACCCGGCAGGTCCGTGATGCCGTACGTCATGACGGAGTTGGCGGAGACGCCCGCCATCCCGCGCTCCTTCGCCCACGCCAGCAGGTCCTCGTGCCGCACGTCGATGTCGGTGCGCAGCGGGCGGTCGGTGTGGGCCGCGAGCGAGGTGATCAGTGCCTTGGCCGTCTCCGTGTCACGAGCGATCAGTGGGCCGACGACATGGGTGTCCATGTTGGGCCAGGCCGCCGTGTAGCCGATGATCCGTCCGTTCTCCTCGGCCACGCGCAGCAGGTCGGCGAAGGCGGGCAGCCGCGTGATGATGTGGGTGCGATCGAGGCCGAACACTTCCTCGTCGAGCCGCACGATCGACGTGAGGTCCTCGGCCGTGGCCGCGCGTGTCATCACCCGCGGCTCCGGTCCGCCGGGTGTGAACCGCCCTCGCAGCATCTCCGCCCGGCCGGTGACCTTGAAGCCGAGCTCCTCGTACAGCGGACGGCCGTACGGTGTTGCATACAGGGTCAGCGGCGTGGTCCCCATCGTCGTGAGGACCTGGCGCATCAGCCGGCGCCCGACTCCCTGGCGGGCGTGCCGTTCGGCGACCAGGACCATGCCGACGGCGCCGAGGTGGGGGCGTTCACGCGGGCCGTACTCCGTGACGACACACGCTGCCACCAGCCCGCCCTCGGGGTCGTCGATGCCGTATCCGTTTCCCGCGGCGAGGAGGAAGCCCCATTTGTGTTCCTCCCGTGGCCACCCCCGATCCTGTGACAAGTCCGCGCAGGCGGTGAGATCACGGGGAGTCAGACGGCGAATGGGCAGAGCGGCGAGGAAAGGAGTCGGCACGCAGGTCAGGCTGTCCGACCGATACCCTCCACGTCCACCTGTTTCGGTACAGACGCACGACCTTTTGGCCATGCCCGCGCCGTCCGCGCGACAGGAGAACGGGCGCGGGGTGTTTCACGTGAAACACCGGCGAACGATGGGCGACCTGCGGATTCGTCGTGCGGACGTGGAGCCCCCCGGTTGGTCTCGTGGTCAACGGTGCGGGTTCGCCCGGTGGGCACCGGCGCGGAATCCATGGGCCGCCTGTGAAGTGGTGCGCAACACCCTGTAGTTGAGGGAAATGCTCGTTCGTCCCCGCCGCGAATCGTGGGGGAGAGAGGGGGGACTTGTGTGGAGGGCGACGCCCGGTATGGTCGACTCCGGTTGATGTCCGGGGTGGCACGACTCCGCACTGATCCAGAGCAGGGCAACGCAGCTTAAAGGGACGGAGAGATCGAAGAACCGCAATTCGCGGTATGGGGCTGGAGCATCCGTTCGGGATGCGATGCTGCGGTGGCCTCTTCGGCCGCTTGGCCGGAGCGGAAATGGCCAGCCGTCCGCGGGGGAAAGCAGGCACCTTCCGAATGAGGAAGTGCGCAGACCGACCGAAAGATGTTCGAGGCGAGGCACACCATGGACGCTCCGACCACCACGTCGGCCGACAACGGCACGTCCGGCGGGGGCGGCTGGTTCACCCCGCGCAAGCACCAACCGGACGCGCCGCCGACCGGTGATCGGGAACCGGACGAGATCCGCCGTCCGGCCGTTGTACGACCCGTAGGCCGCCCCGCAACCGAGGGCGCCCCCCGCACGGTCCCCGGAACCCCCCGCGCCACCCCGGCCGCACAGGCCCCGTCCGCACCTCCGGCTTCCCCCGGGGCACAGGGCATGCCCAGCCGTCCGATCGCTCCCGCGGCCCCCGCGGCCCAGGCCGCCCCCGGCACGCCGGCGGCTCCCAGCACTCTGGCAGCCCCCGGTGCTCCGACCGTTCCCGCGGCCTCCACTGTTCCCGCACCTCCCGTCGCTCCCGGCGGACCGGCCACCTCGGGCGGTGCGGGGGGCCCTGGCGGGCAGGGAGCCTTCGGCGGCCCAGGTGCCCCTCCGGCGTCCCGTGCGGGCCATGAGCGAATACCGGCCCCCGGACCCTCCGACCCCGCCCAGGGCGCCGTACGCCCGGCTCCCGCAGGTCCGCCCGCCGCGCGCACGGACCACACCGGCGCCCCCGTCCAGGACCGTGTTCCCCCGCAGCGCCCCGCGCCCGCCACCGAGAACGCCTCTCCCGACGCCATCGCCGTGCGCCGCACCATGGCGGAGATCGGGCCCGTCGCCGACAAGGTGACCTCCTACTTCTACGCCCTGCTCTTCGTCCGCCACCCCGATCTGCGGTCGCTGTTCCCGGCCGCCATGGACACCCAGCGCGACCGGCTGCTCAAGGCCCTGCTCACCGCGGCCGAGCACATCGACAACACACCCGTGCTGGTCGACTACCTCCAGAACCTCGGACGCGGCCACCGCAAGTACGGCACCCGGGCCGAGCACTACCCGGCCGTCGGCGAATGCCTCATCGGCGCGCTGAGCAAGTACGCCGCCGCCGTCTGGGACGAGGAACTGGAAGCGGCCTGGGTGCGGACGTACACGACGATCTCGCAGGTCATGATCGACGCAGCGGCCGTCGACGAACTGCGCGCCCCCGCCTGGTGGCAGGCCGAGGTCGTCGCCCACGACCTGAGGACACCGGACGTGGCCGTGGTCACCGTCCGCCCCAATCAGCCCTACCCCTTCCTCGCCGGCCAGTACGCCAGCGTGGAGACCCCCTGGTGGCCGCGGATCTGGCGGCACTACTCCTTCGCCTCCGCACCCCGCTCGGACGGGCTGCTGACCTTCCATGTGAAGGCCGTGCCCGCGGGCTGGGTCTCCAACGCCCTGGTGCACCGGGCCCGCCCCGGAGACGTCATCCGGCTCGGTCCGCCGGGCGGCTCCATGACGGTCGACCACAGCACGGACAACGGCCTGCTGTGCCTCGGCGGCGGCACCGGCATCGCGCCCATCAAGGCCCTCGTCGAGGACGTCGCCGAACACGGGACACGCCGCCGCGTCGAGGTGTTCTACGGCGCCCGCACCGACCACGACCTGTACGACATCGACACGATGCTCCGGCTCCAGCAGACCCACCACTGGCTGTCGGTCCGGGCGGTGATCGACCAGCAGGCGCACCTCCAGCTCCCCGACGCCGTCCGGGAGTTCGGCCCCTGGAACGAGTACGACGCCTATCTGTCGGGTCCGCCCGGGATGATCCGCAACGGGCTCCACACGCTGCGCGACATCGGCATCCCGGCCCACCGGATACGGCACGACTCCGTCGAGGAACTGGTGGTCATCGGGGACTGAACCGTCGGCCGGGAGCGGTCGTCAGCCGAGGTCCGGGGCGTGCATCGCGCGCACGCCCTCGATGTTGCCGTCCAGATAGTGCCGCAGAGACAGCGGTACGAGATGGACCGAGGCGATGCCCACGCGGGTGAACGGGACACGCACGATCTCGTACTCACCCGCGGGCTCGTCCACTTCGGGACCGTGCCGCAGGGCGGGGTCCATGGACTCCAGCCGGCAGACGAAGAAGTGCTGCACCTTCACACCGGTCGCCCCACCGTCCTCGCCGATGTGCTCGACGGTGTCCACGAAGCAGGGCACGACATCGGTGATCTTGGCGCCGAGTTCCTCGTGCACCTCGCGGTGCAGGGCGTCGACGACGGTGGAGTCCTCGGGCTCGACGCCGCCACCGGGGGTGACCCAGTAGGGATCGACGCCGGGCTTGGTGCGCTTGATCAGGATGAAGTCGTCGCCGTCCAGCAGGACGGCACGGGCGGTGCGCTTGACCACGGGTCGGACGGTCATGGAGGGAATGTGGCCCGGCTGGTTCCACGTGAAACATCGCAAAGTCCCACGGTCCGAGCACCTGGGGTGTGATAGGCCCGAGGGCGCTCAGCTCCACTCCACGGCCGCGTGCAGCAGCCACTCGTGCGCCCGCGCGATGTGCGGCATCGCCAGTGTGCCGGTGCGCACCACCAGGAAGTACGTCCGCAGCGGTGGCACCGCGGGCTCGTGCAGGGCGACCACCTCGCCCGATGCCAGAGCCGGGGCGCACAGATAGCGGGGCAGCACCGCGAGACCCGCGCCAGCGATCGCACAGGCGAGCACCGCTCGTAGATCGGGGACGACCACCGTGCCCGTGGCCGCCGGACGGCAGTCGAAGACCGAGGCCCAGTAGCGGGAGACGAAGGGCATCGACTCATGGACCTCCACGACGGGCAGGTTCTCCAGCGTGGGCGCTCCCTTGCCGCACACCTGCTTGGAGGCGATCTCCTCGGCCCAGCGCGGAGCGGCGACCAGGACGTGCTCCTCGTCGCAGAGCGGAGTCGCGGTGAGCAGGGCGCCACGCGGACGGGCCGTCCCGATGGCCAGATCGTGGTGCCCCGCGGCCAGCCCCTCCAGGGCCTCCTCGGCGTTCCCGAACGAGGCGCGCAGCGCGTAGCCCTGGCCGTCGTCCCCGATCAGCGTGGTGAGGGCGGGGAGGGCGCGTTCGGCGGTGAACTCGGGAGGGCCGGCGAGATGCAGGGTCCGCACCGAGGACTCGTCGTCGAGACCCGTCTCGGCGATCTCCACCAGGGCGTCGAGATGGGGTGCGGCCTTGTGGGCGAGTTCGTCGCCGATGGTCGTGGGCGTCACTCCGCGTGCCTGCCGCAGGAACAACGGGCGGCCCACCTGTCTCTCCAGTGTTCTGATCTGCGAGGTGACGGCGGGTTGCGAGAGGCCGAGCAGGGCGGCGGCGCGGGTGAAGGAGCCGGCGCGGTGCACCGTCACGAACGTACGCAGCAAGGCCAGATCCATGGCGCGTCGTCCCCCTGTCCCCGCCTGTCCCGGCCCAGGCAGAGCCCAACTATAAATAAGTCGATAGGTCGCTGTCGCTACGGTGATTGGACACTGACAGAGAGTCAACTAGCCTTGTTGGCGCGGTTCTTCGCGCGCGGGACCGCGGCGGTCCGAGCCACGAGGGGGGAGGCTCGGACCGTCCGTCGTACGGGAGGTGCGCCGGTCAGTCCGCCGCCGCGTCGAGTGCGCGCAGGACGTCCGCCACCAGGTCGTCGGCGTCCTCGGCGCCGACCGACATCCGGATGAAGCCCTCCGGCACCGCGTCCCCGCCCCAGCGCACCCGCCGCTCGGCCGTGGAGCGCACCCCGCCGAAGCTCGTGGCGTCGTCCACCAGGCGCAGCGCCTCCAGGAAGCGCTCGGCCGCCGCGCGCGTGGGCAGCGTGAAGGAGACCACGCACCCGAAGCGCCGCATCTGCCGCGAGGCGATCGGGTACGAGGGGTCGTCGGGCAGCCCGGGATAGCGCAGTCCGCTCACCTCCGGCCGCTGCCGCAGGGCCTCCGCCAGTGTCAGGGCGGTCGCGTTCTGCCGGTCCACCCGCAGCTGGAGCGTGGCGATGGAGCGGTGCGCGAGCCATGCCTCCATGGGCCCGGCGATCGCCCCGACGATCTTGCGCCAGCGGCGTACGGCGGCCATCGCCTCGGCGTCGCGGCCCGTGACGTACCCGAGCAGCACGTCCCCGTGCCCGGTGAGCTGCTTGGTGCCGCTGGCCACGGAGAAGTCGGCGCCCAGCTCCAGCGGACGCTGCCCGAGCGGCGTCGCGAGGGTGTTGTCGACGGCGACCAGAGCACCCCGCGCGTGGGCGGCCTCGACCAGCCGCCGGATGTCGCACACGTCGAGCCCCGGGTTCGACGGGGTCTCGATCCACAGCAGCCGGGCCCCGTCGAGGACGTCGAGCTGGGCGTCGCCGCCGGTCGGCGCGGTGCGCACCTCGACGCCGTACGCCTCCAGCTGGCCGCGTATCAGGGGCAGCACCTGGTACCCGTCGGAGGGCAGCACGACCGTGTCGCCGGAGCGCAGCTGGGAGAAGAGGACCGCGGAGATCGCGGCGATGCCGGAGGCGAACACCAGCGTCTCGACGCCGGCCGCGTCCGGGGCCTCCAGCTCGCCGATGGCGCGCTCCAGCAGGGTCCAGGTCGGGTTGTCGTCGCGGCCGTAGGCATAGGGCCCCGACACCTCGCCCGGCAGGTGGAAGTGTGCCGCGAACACCGGACCGGGCAGTGTCGGCTCGTTCTTCACCGGCTCCGGCAGCCCGGCGCGCACCGCGCGCGTGCCGTCGCCGGTGATGCCCTCGTCCACGGTGTGATCGCTCATGCGGCCCGTCCTTCCAGGTGGTTCCGTACTGCGGCGAGCAGGCCGTCGCTCGCCGCCTCCACCATCTCAAGACACTCCTCGAAGCCGTCGAGGCCCCCGTAGTAGGGGTCCGGGACGTCGAGGTCGTCCCCGGCGGCGGGGTCGTACGAGCGCAGCAGCCGCACCTTGCTCGCGTCCTCCGCGGTGGGCGCGAGGCGGCGCAGGGCCTTGAGGTGGCCGGTGTCCAGGGCGATCACGAGGTCGAGGCGGGAGAACCAGGACGCCTGGAACCGGCGGGCCGTGTGGTCGCCGTCGTAGCCGTTCGCCTCCAGGACGGAGACGGTGCGCGGGTCGGCGCCGTCGCCCTCGTGCCAGCCGCCGGTGCCGGCGCTGTCGGCCTCGACCCGGTCGCCCAGGTCCGCCTCGGCGATACGGGCCCGGAAGACGGACTCGGCCATCGGGGAGCGGCAGATGTTTCCGGTGCAGACGAAACAGACGCGGTAGGTCATGGCCCTCAGTCCTCGGCGTCGGGCAGGACGACGTTGAGGGCCCAGGAGACGATCGAGATGATCAGACCGCCCAGGACGGCGGTCCAGAACCCGTCCACGTGGAAGCTCAGGTCGAGCTTGTCGCACACCCAGGACGTCAGCAGCAGCATCAGCGCGTTCACCACGAGCGTGATGAGGCCGAGCGTGAGGATGAACAGCGGGAAGGTCAGCACCTTCACGATCGGCTTGACCAGGAAGTTGACAAGGCCGAAGACCAGCGCGACCAGGATCAGGGTGCCGATCTTCTTGCCCGTGCCGTCACCGGTCAGTGTGATCTTGTCGAGCAGCCAGACGGCGACCGCCAGGGCGCACGCGTTGGCGATCGTCTTGACTACGAAATTCTTCATGTGTCTGATCGTGGCAGACCAGATCGGCGACGAGCAGTGGGGCGAGGGCGAACAAGCGCGATGAAGGCATTCCGGCTGGACGAACTGGAGGCGGAGCGAGCCGCCAACCAAGGGGCCTATCTTCAGTTCCTGCGGGAGCGGAACATGTCGGTCGGCCTCTACGCCCTCGCCGCGGGCGAGCTCGACCCGCAGAAGCCGCACAACCAGGACGAGGTGTACTTCGTCGTCAGCGGCCGCGCGGCGATCACCGTCGGCCAGGAGACCACACAGGTGGCGCGCGGCAGCGTGGTGTACGTCCCGGCCGGCGTCCCGCACAGGTTCCATCACATCAGCGAGGACCTGAGGGTCCTGGTGGTCTTCTCTCCCCCTGAGGCGTGAGCCGTTCCTCGGGGTTCCCTAGGGGACCGGTCAGGGGAGGACAAGGGGCGCGAGGCGTCCGCGGGGGCCCCGCGCGGCTCTAGCATCGACAGCAGGACATCGATACGACGAGACCGTAAAGGACGAGGGCGATGCGAGAGATCTTCGCGGGACTGCCGTGGTGGGTGAAGTGGGTCGCGGTGCCGGTCATCGCCCTGGTCGTGTTCGGCGGGCTGATCGCCACCGTGGTCGGCTTCGTGATCGGCCTGCTCTTCAAGGCGCTGGTCTTCGTGGCGCTGGTCGGCGGACTGATCTACATCGTGCGGAAGTTCACGGCCGGCTCCTCGTCGCGCAACGACTGGTGAGCCGCGCGGGAAGCCGGTGACGGTAACAGGAATCACCGGTTCCCCCGCGCGAGGGAAGTTTCCGGGCCGACCGGTCCGCGGGCGGCTCAGGGCGGTTAGAGTCCGGAATCCCCGTCGGGGCGCAGCGGCCCCGCACCCGGCGTACACCCCATCCATGACCCTCCGCACGGGCTGCCCCCTCGCGCTCCGGGAGTGCCCCTTGGCCTCGGTCGACACCGCCCGCGCAGTACCGCTCGCACCCCCCGTTCCCCGCTCCGCGCCGCCCGCCGTGCGCAGACCGCCTTCTACGGCCCTCCCGGATCAGCCGCAGTCCGCGACGCTCATCGGGTCCGTGCAGCGCGCGATGCGGCTGCTGGAATCGGTCGCCGGGCACGAGCACGGGGCCCCGGCCAAACAACTGGCCCGCGAGACCGCCCTCGCCCTCCCCACGGCCTACCACCTGCTGCGCACCCTGGTGCACGAGGGTTATCTGCGCCGCGACAAGGGCCTCTTCTTCCTCGG
Organism: Streptomyces sp. NPDC026672; assembly: GCF_040638185.1. Classification (NCBI taxonomy): domain Bacteria; kingdom Bacillati; phylum Actinomycetota; class Actinomycetes; order Kitasatosporales; family Streptomycetaceae; genus Streptomyces; species Streptomyces sp. NPDC026672. Next base: position 167,310 of record NZ_JBEZXS010000011.1, on the reverse strand, counting down.
CGAGGCGGCCGAGCGGCTGAACAGCAGCGGGGCGCGGCAGAAATATCGCAGCACCATCGCCGACACCCTGGCGCAGTGGCGCGATTCCATCGGTGCGGCGATCTACTACGCGGCCTACCGCGACGGCGAGATCGAGGTCCTGAGCGTCGCCGACAGCCAGGCGAGCCCCGCGGTCCAGGAGTGGGCCGACTTCCGTGAGACCGGGCACGCGCACGCGGTGGGGCAGTGCCTGCTGTCCCAGCTGAACGAGGAAGCCCGTGTTGACCACCTCGACCGCTACCCGGTGCGCTCGCTCACTCCGTACACGGTGCGTGACGGCCGCTGTCTGCTGCGGCGGCTGGAACGGATGCGGCGGCTCGAACCGGTGACCGAGCGCCAGGAGTACGCGCTCGGGACGATCTGTGCCGCGGTTCCGATCGCCTTCGGCACCACCGTGGCCACGGTGGCCCTCTCCCTGCCGTCCCACCAGGGCGACAGGTTGACGTCAGCGGCACACCGTTTGCAGGACGAGGTGGGGCGCCGCCTGGGGTCCCTCGCCCTCTCTATCAGCATCTGAAAAATCACTCCTTGTGATCCGGTGTACACGTTCAGCAAGATGCCACCAGTGTCAAAGGGGTCATTCCAGGCCAGTCGGCGTCACATGACGGGGTAGGCGATGCGCGAGTCCGTACAGGCAGAGGTCATGATGAGCTTTCTCGTCTCCGAGGAGCTCTCCTTCCGCATCCCGGTGGAGCTGCGGTACGAGACCTGCGATCCCTATGCCGTGCGCCTGACCTTCCATTTGCCCGGGGACGCCCCGGTGACATGGGCGTTCGGGCGGGAGCTGCTGATCGACGGAGTGGGCCGGCCGTGCGGCGACGGTGATGTGCACATCGCGCCGACCGACCACGAGACGCTGGGCGAGGTGCTGATCCGGCTCCAGGTCGGCGGCGACCAGGCGGTGTTCCGCTCCTCGGCGCCGCCGCTGGTGGCGTTCCTGGACCGCACGGACAAGCTGGTGCCGCTGGGGCAGGAGGGGGCCCTCGCGGACTTCGACGCCCATCTGGAGGAGGCCCTGGACCGCATCCTGGCCGAGGAGCAGAGCGCGGGCTAGCGGGCTGGACGTCGGGGGCGGTGCGGCGGGGCGATCGTGGTTCGCATACGGAGTGACGGCCTACGCAGGAACGCTTCTGCTCGGCCGCCCTGCTTTCTTCGCGGGGGTCACCGCTTCCGGCGTCGGCCCCGCCCCGCGCGTGCCGCGGCCGGCTGGGCCGCTTCCAGGGCCTCCGGGTGCGATCCGGGCCGGTCGGCCGAGACCACCAGGGCCGCGAGGGCCGTGGTGAGCGGCACCGAGGCCACCAGACCGATCGAGCCGACCAGCGTGCGCACGATCTCCTCCGCCACCAGCTCGCTGTTGGCGACCGCCCCCACGCTGCTCTGCGCGATGGAGAAGAGCAGCAGCAGGGGCAGCGCCGCGCCGGCGTAGGCGAGGACCAGGGTGTTGACGACCGAGGCGATGTGGTCACGGCCGATGCGGATACCCGCCCGGTACAGCCCGCGCCAGCCCATCGTCGGATTGGCCTCGTGCAGCTCCCAGACGGCGGAGGTCTGGGTCACCGTCACGTCGTCCAGCACACCCAGTGAACCGATGATGACGCCGGCGAGCAGCAGACCGCTCATGTCGATCGACGGGTACAGGCCGTGGATCAGGCCGGTGCTGTCGTCCGTGTTGCCGGTCAGCGCCGCCCAGTTGATGAACTCCGAGCCCAGAAAGCCGATCAGCAGCAGCGAGACCAGGGTGCCGAGCACCGCCACCGAGGTGCGTGCCGACAGTCCGTGGCACATGTAGAGGGCGATCAGCATGATGGCGCTCGCCCCGACCACCGCCACGACCAGGGGGTTCGAGCCCTGGAGGATCGCGGGCAGGATGAACAGGGTCAGCACCAGGAAGCTGACGGCCAGGGCGATCAGTGCCATCAGACCGCGCAGTCGGCCGACCACCACAACGGCGAGCGCGAAGATGCCGGCGAGCAGCGCCATCGGGAACTTCCGGTTCACGTCGGTGACGGAGTACTGGAGTTCCCTCGGGGCCGAGGGCTCGTACGCGACGACGACCTTCTCGCCCTGGGACAACTGCCGTGACTGGTCCGGCTGCACGATCTCCGTGAACGTACGGCCCTTGTCGTTGCCGGTGTCGACGCGGATCGTGGCCTTCTTGCAGGTGCCGTTCGCCTGCTGCTGGGCGGAGTTGCCCTCGGCGGTGGAGGTGTCGCCGGTCGGGGTGCCCCCCGAGGCGTTCACCGACTTGCAGCTCACGCCGACGACCCGGGTGACCGTGGCCTGCTGGGTCTGGCGGTCGAAGCCGACACCGGTGCGCTCGTGCGGCGGGGCTCCGCCGGGCCAGAGGACGACCAGACCCACCACGACGGCCGCGGTGAACGGGATCAGGACGGCCGCGATGACCTTGCGCAGATGCTTGGAGACGGGCGCGGCGGGGCCATGGCTGTGGGAGTGCCCATGACCGTGTCCGCCGCCGGACCCGTGCCCGTCGTCGGAGCCGGTGTCGCCGCCCTGGCCGTGGCCGCCGTACCCGGGGTGGTGGTCGTGGCCGTCACCGGCGCCGTGGCCGTCGCGGCCGTGTCCGCCGCGCTGTCCGAAGCCGGGCCCGCGCGGCGGCTCGGGCGGCGGGAACGGGGGCTGATGCGTCGTGGTCACCGCCCGATCATCGCAAGGAGGGTGGGGGCCCTCTGTTCACCGCGCCCGAATTGACGCTAGCGTGGAGCCACCTTTGCACACGCGGGAGCTCGGAGCACCGGGCTGAGAGGGCGCTGACCTCCGTATTGGCGATGTTTCACGTGGAACAACGAGTGATGTTTCACACGGGACACCGACTGACGGATATCGCTGCGTCGACCGCCGAACCTGTTACCGGGTAATGCCGGCGTAGGGAGTAGGTCTCATGACCATCAAGGACGCACGCATGCCTGCCTCCACGCAGAACGCGACGGACGGTGCTGTCGACTCCGTCGACGGTTCGTCCGACGGGGAGGCCGGGGAGACGGGGAATTCCGTCGGCTGGCACAAGGGGTACGTCGAGGGTTCGCGCCCCGACCTGCGTGTGCCGGTCCGTCAGGTGCACCTCACCAACGGGAAGTCGGTCACGCTGTACGACACCTCCGGCCCGTACACCGATCCGCTCGTCGACACCGATGTCCGCAGGGGGCTGCCGCCGCTGCGGGAGAACTGGATCATCGCCCGCGGGGACACCGAGGAGTACGCGGGCCGTCCCGTCCGCCCGGAGGACGACGGTCTCAAGCACACGTCGCCGCGGGGCGGGCTGCGCAACCTCGACGCGGTGTTCCCCGGGCGGCCGCGTCAGCCGCGCCGCGGCCACGCGGGCGGCGCGGTCACCCAGCTCGCGTACGCCCGCCGGGGAGAGATCACCCCGGAGATGGAGTACGTGGCCATCCGGGAGAACGTCGCTCCCGAGGTCGTCCGGGAGGAGATCGCGGCGGGCAGGGCCGTACTGCCCGCCAACGTCAACCACCCGGAGATCGAGCCGATGATCATCGGCAAGCGGTTCCTGGTGAAGGTCAACGCCAACATCGGCAACTCGGCGGTGACGTCCTCCATCGAGGAGGAGGTCGAGAAGATGACCTGGGCGACCCGCTGGGGCGCCGACACGGTCATGGACCTGTCCACCGGCCGCAATATCCACACGACCCGCGAGTGGGTGCTGCGCAACTCCCCCGTCCCCATCGGCACGGTGCCGCTCTATCAGGCGCTGGAGAAGGTCGACGGCCGGGCCGAGGAGCTGACCTGGGAGATCTACAAGGACACGGTCATCGAGCAGGCCGAGCAGGGCGTGGACTACATGACGGTCCACGCGGGCGTGCGCCTGGCGTACGTACCGCTGACGGCCAACCGCAAGACCGGCATCGTCTCGCGCGGTGGATCGATCATGGCCGCGTGGTGCCTCGCGCACCACAAGGAGTCGTTCCTGTACGAGAACTTCGAGGAACTGTGCGAGATCCTCGCGGCGTACGACGTCACGTACTCGCTGGGCGACGGTCTGCGGCCGGGGTCGATCGCGGACGCCAACGACGAGGCGCAGTTCGCGGAGTTGCGGACGCTCGGGGAACTCAACCGGATCGCCAGGCGTTTTGACGTACAGACGATGATCGAGGGCCCGGGACACGTCCCGATGCACAAGATCAAGGAGAACATCGACCTTCAGCAGGAGATCTGCGATGAAGCTCCGTTCTATACGCTCGGCCCGCTGACGACGGACGTCGCGCCGGCGTACGACCACATCACCTCCGGCATCGGCGCCGCGATGATCGCCTGGTGGGGCACGGCGATGCTCTGCTACGTCACGCCCAAGGAGCACCTGGGCCTGCCCAACCGTGACGACGTCAAGACGGGCGTCATCACCTACAAGATCGCCGCCCACGCGGCCGACCTCGCCAAGGGGCACCCCGGCGCGCAGGAGTGGGACGACGCGCTGTCCGACGCCCGCTTCGAGTTCCGGTGGGAGGACCAGTTCAACCTCGCCATGGACCCCGACACGGCACGGGAGTTCCACGACGAGACCCTCCCGGCCGAGCCGGCCAAGACGGCCCACTTCTGCTCGATGTGCGGCCCGAAGTTCTGCTCCATGAAGATCAGCCAGGACATCCGCCGTGAGCACGGCGGCAGCCGCGCGGAGATCGAGGAGGGCATGGCCCAGAAGTCGAAGGAGTTCGCGGCGGCGGGCAACCGCGTGTACCTGCCGCTCGCGGAGACGGGCGGTGGCTCGGCCGGCTGACCCGGCCGCCTCAGCGGAGGGGGGCCCGCCAGGCCACCAGTCCCGGCCGGCCCGCCTCCGCGAAGCCCACCGCGAACGGCTTGTCGCCGTCGTCCGTCACCAGGTGGATGCTGCACTCCGTCACGCTGTCGCCCGGCGGGATCATCCGGGCGACCCAGTCGGACGGACAGCCGGGGATCTTCGTGTCGAGGACGAAGGGGGTCTTCCCCCGTATCTGCCGACCGCCCTGGGTGAGCAGGCGGACGCGGTCGGCCTGGTCGGCGTAGAGGTCTTTCGACCCGGTGTTGGTGTAGGTGACCGACACGTAGTACGGGACGCCGCGCCGCTCGTTCTCGTTGAGGTCGAGGTCCAGGCCCGCGAGGTCGGCCGCGCTGCCCCGGCGTACGGAAACCAGCGTGGCGGGCAGTTCGAGGACACCGTCCTCGCGGGCGTCCCACCGGACGCGGACGATGTCGCCAGGCTTCGCCAGTCCGGCGGATGCTGCCTTGAGTCCGCCCTCGACGGGCCAGGTGGCGACCGCGCCGCCCTCGTCGAGGTAGCCGTCGGCGTTGTGCGTCACCGACAGCACGCCGACGCCCTCGGGCAGCGCATAGGTCACACAGGTGTCGTACGAGTCACCGGGCGCCAGCGTCTTCGGCGCGGTGTCCGCGCAGGGAAGGTCGACCCCGCCCGGCCTGCCGCCGCTGACGTAGACCTTCTCCCCGCGCGTCCAGTCGGTGCCGTTCAGGGCGAGGTCGCTGTCCACCCTGTAGGCGGCGGGGATCTCCTTCCGGCCGGTGTTGGTGACCTCGAAGGTGAGGTAGTGGGGGACCATGCCCTTCAGCTCACCGTCCACGCGCGCCCCCCGCATGTCCTCCTCCGAACCCCGGACCAGGCTCTTGACCGTGATCCCGACTTCGTACGACCGATGATCGGTGTCCGTGTGGACGACGTCCCGTCGGCCGGTCCGCACCGGCAGGTCCGTCCAGGAGGCAGGCCTCTTCGCGGCTCGCTCCGCGGCAGGCTTCTCCATGGCTCGCTCCACGGCCCCGCCGGCGCCCTGTTCCCCCGTGCACCCGGCGAGCAGGGGTATCAACGCCGCGCCCATGACGGCCTTCCCGACGTAGCTGGACAGGCGCATGGACTCCCCTTGCCGCACGATGATCCGGATCCGCCGGAGGACTGACGCATCCTAGGACGTCACGGCGGAGGCGCCTCATGCGAAGGAGTTGCGGGCCGTTCTGCTCCGCTGGAGACGCTTGGCTCTGCTACAGACCATGTGACTCCACGCGGCGGACCCGTGGATTCGGCGATGCAACTCCGTGCGGCTCCGCACTTCGCGGGTGGCTGGGCCGATAGCCGCGGGGCTGGACAGCCGCGGGTTGCGTTTCCTTGAGGTCTCCAGAGGGGTCCCTGGTGTTGGCTCGGGTGGGCAGACTGGGGACATGGACGGCAGGGCGTTGAGCAAGGGTGCGAATCTTTCTGTTGGTGCTTCCGTTGTGCGTGTGGAGTTGGTCTGGGCCGACGGGGTCGGGGTGCCTGACGTTGATGCCTCGGCCTTGCTGCTCACCTCGGCCGGACGCGTACGTGACGACGGGGACTTCGTCTTCTGCAACCAGCCGCGGCACCCGTCGAACGCCGTGACGCACCTGGGGAAGCAGCGCGACGCCGGTGTGCTGACCGACACCGTCCAGGTGGATCTGGGCCTGCTGGAGCCCGCCGTGGAACGGGTCGTGCTCAGCGCGTCGGCCGACGGTGGGACGTTCGGCCAGGTGCCCGGACTGACCTTGCGGCTGCTGGACGCCGGCACACGGAGCGAACTCGCGCGCTTCCCCATGGAGGCGAGCACCGAGACCGCCTTCATCGGCGGTGAGCTGTATCTGCGGGCGGGGCAGTGGAAGTTCCGTGCGGTCGGGCAGGGGTACGCCTCCGGGCTCGCCGGGCTGGCGACCGATTTCGGCATCACCGTCGACAGCGGCGACACCGGCTCCACCGGTGACGTCGTCGGCGACGTCCCCGCAGCTCCCTCAACACCTTCAGCTCCGCCCGTGCAGCCTCCCGCGCCTCCCGTCCCCCACCCGGCACCCGCCGTTCCCCACCTCGGCAAGGGTGAGGAGCGGCTGCCCGTGGACATGCGTAAGCGGCTGTCGCTGCGCAAGGAGCAGGTGGCGGTGAGTCTGCGGAAGCACGGGGCGGCCGGGGTCACCGCCCGGGTCGTGCTGGTCCTGGACGCCTCCGGCTCCATGGCCCTCCTCTACTCCAAGGGCGTCGTGGCCGACGTGGTGGAACGTATGGCCGCGGTGGCCGCGCAACTCGACGACGACGGTGAGATGCAGGCCTGGACGTTCGCCTCGAACCCCGCCCGGCTGCCCGATCTGCGGCTGGGGGAGCTTCCCGAATGGCTGCGGCTGCACGTCCGGGTCGGGCAGTTGAGCCTCTTCCGCCGCAGCCGGAAGGCGAGCAGACGGCTGGAGGCCGGGCAGGTCGACATGCGCGCCGTCGGCATCCAGAACGAAGAGCAGAAGGTGATCGCCGAGGTCCGCGCCTACGTCAGGGACAACCCGGCCGCCGCTCCCACCCTCGTGCTGTTCTTCTCCGACGGCGGCGTCTACCGCGACGCCGCGATCGAGCGGGAACTCCGGGAAGCGGTCGAGGAACCGATCTTCTGGCAGTTCGTGGGCATGGGACGCGCCAACTACGGAGTTCTGGAGCGCTTCGACACGCTGCCGGGCCGGCGCGTCGACAACGTCGGGTTCTTCGCCGTCGACGACATCAGCGCCGTCCCCGACCAAGACCTGTACGACAGGCTCCTGTCCGAGTTCCCGAGCTGGGTGGCTGCCGCCGGACGGGCGGGCATCGTCTGATCGGCGGCGACGGTCATCGGGGTCCGGCTGGGCTGCGAGCTGGCTGCCAAGCCATTCGGAACATGGCTGGAAACCGCCCCCGTCCCCGGGCCGGGTGACCGGCCTGCGCCCCCGGTGGTGGGGGCGCAAGCCGGGTCAGTCCGGCTGGTGTTCCGGGCCTCCGAAGTCCGGGCTCGTGTAGTCCGGGCTGCTGAAGCTCGGGCGGGAGCCCGCGCCCTCGTCGGGGCTGCTGAAGCCCGGGCGGCCGTAGCCGAGGCGGGGCATGCGGCCGGCCGGTCCCGAGGGGGCCGTGGGGTGCACCACCGGTGCTCCGGGGCCGGCCAGGCCGGTCAGGGCGTCCCGCAGGAACGGCACGATGCCGCGCTCCAGCAGCGCCTCCTGCCATGCCTCCCTGGCGCGGACCACTTCCGCGTTGGCCTCGTCGTACGCCCCGGCCTCCAGCGAGGGGCTGTTGCGCAGGGCGGTGAGCAGCAGTCCGACGGCGGCGACGAGGATCGCCGCGGCGGTGACGGCGCCGAACACCCAGCCCGTCGTGATCATGGTCTGGGCGAACGCGGGCGCGGGGTCGATCATCTTCAGGATGTAGCCGACGAGCAGGAAGATCGCGGCGGCTGTTCCGGCGAGGACGGGCGCCAGGACCGCGACGATGGCGACGGCGCCCGCGCCGGCGGTCTCGGCGGCCTCGCCGAGGGTGGTGGCGAGCCCCATCGCGCCCGAACCCGGCTCCCCCGAGCGGGATTCGCGGGCGGACGACGGGGTGGACGACGCCGGGTGGCGCAGTTCCTCGCGGACCTTCACGTAGTGCTGGTACTCGGTCGCCGCGGCCGCCGTGATCAGCACGGTGGCGTTGAGCGCCATGGTGCGCAGCTGTTCGGTGTTGAGCCGCTGGCCGACACCGGCCAGTTCGGGTCGGTGTGGTGCGGAGCGCAGCGCCTCATCGAGGATCCGCTCGTATTCCAAGCGGTCCTCGCTCAGCAGGTGCTGCGGAACGCTGTTCATGTGCATCCCCCGATGCTCCGTAGGGCTTGGGGCTCGCACGCCGGCGAGCCGTCGGGCAGAAACGGAGGGGAGCCTGCTACGGATAAGCCGATGGTAGAGCCGTGACGGCGCGCGGTGACAGGGGATTGCCGGAAATTGCGTGCCGGCCTGCACGTGCCTGCGCGTGTTCCGTCCGGAGGCGTCTGCCCGGGGAACGCTCAGTCAGCCAGGGGAAGTTTCCGGACCAGTAGCTTTCCGGCCATGGTCACTCCGCCGTCCATCGCGATGGCGAGCCCGTCGGCGTAGACGTGCGGTCCTGCGACGTTGGGGCCGGTGCCGTCCTCGCCGTCCTCGGAGCCGACCTCGCCCAGCAGATAGGGAATCGGGCTGTGGCCGTGAACGATGCGGGTGCCGCCGTACGTATCGAGCAGCGACCGCACGGCGTCCGCGCCGCCCTCGTCGCGGAAGGAGAACCTCTTGGTGAACTTGCGGAAGAGGTCCCAGCACTCGTCCGCGTCGTTGCGGGTGAGCGTCTCGCGGACGGTGTCGTTGACGGCCTCGATCGAGTCGCCGTAGTCGAGGTAGGCGGTGGTGTCGGAGTGGACGAGCAGATAGCCGTCGGCCTGCTCGACGGCGTCCAGGCGGGCCATCCACTGGAGGTGGTGGTCCTGGAGGCGGTCCATGTCGGTCTTCTGGCCGCCGTTGAGGAGCCAGGCCGCCTGGAAGGTGGCGGTGCCCGCGCCGGAGTTGACGGGGGTGTCGCCGAACCGCTTGGCGCCGAGGAGCAGCAGCTCGTGGTTGCCCATGAGGGCCTTGCAGTAGCCGCCGGCCGCTGCCGCCTCGGCGGACAGCCGCATCACCAGGTCGATGACGCCGATGCCGTCCGGGCCGCGGTCGGTGAAGTCGCCGAGGAACCACAGGCGGGCGGTGCCGGCGCACCACTGGCCCGCGTCGTCGATGAGGCCCTGTTCGCGCAGGGCGGCGAGCAGCTCGTCGAGATAGCCGTGGACGTCGCCCACGACGTACAGCGGGCCCTGGCCGCTGTCGGACGGCGGGGCCGGCGCGGGGGCGGGGTCGACGGGCATCTGGAGCGTGTCGCCGCGGTTGATGACCGGCAGGTCGCGCTGGGTGGGGGTGTACCCGTCGGGGTACGCCTCGTCGACGGGCGGGGCGGTGTCGCCGGGGTGGATGTGGGCGTACGGCCCTGACTCGTGGACGTACGCGGGCACCCGGAAGTCGCGCAACGTCGCCGTCCGCTCCACCTCGGGTCCCTGACCGGCCCCCTGAGTCATCCGACCCCTCCACCATCGCGCCGCATCTGCACCGCTTGAGGCTGCTTGGTCGCAGCGGCCCGCGGTGCCGTGGGCCCATCATAGGAATGCGGATCGCGCCGTGTGATGACCCAGGGGTGGTGAATCGGGGCGGGACTCCAGTTCAGCGCGGCTTTCGCCCCTGTTTGGGCGGCGGAAGGACCACCCGGTGACAGGGTGACGCTCCGCTGACGGTGACGGAACTCCCTGCCGCGCGGTGACTCCGCCGGCGCCTCGCGGGTACGTCGTACGGGTGCGCCGGCGCCGCACGGGTCCGGCGGCGGCCCTTCGCCCCCCGGCCGACCGTGGCGTGGCGAGGCGCGGCGTCGAACGGCATCGCGTGTCGGCCGACGGCTCCGGTGGCCGGTCGGCCGCGGGCCCTCACGTACGGCGGGCCGTGGGAGAAGGTCTGCTGTACGGGAGGCCCGGACGGGGGACGGAACACGCCGGGCGGGAGGGCCCGCGGCGCGGCCGAGCGGGGCCGGTGCCGCCCGGCCGGTGGTTCGCCGGGTCCCGGGCGCTGGGCGCCCGTGTCGCTGTCCGGAGACGTCGGAGGAGTGCGGGCGGGCCCGCTCACGTTCGACGCCCGCCCAGCGCCCCGCCGAGCACTCTGCCCTGGCCGCATCGACGACCCGCCCCCCTGAGCGCCCCGCCCCCGGCCGCTTCAGCCACGCCATGCCCCCCCGCCAGAGGCTGCGGCCTACTTCTCTTCCGGGGCCCTCGGCGGACTGACCGTGGTGCGCGGTGGGCGGCGTTGGGAGGACGTGCGGATGATGAGTTCCGTCGGTATCACCTGTTCGACCGGGTGGTCCGACTCCACGCCCTCGATCGCGTCGATGAGCAGCTGGACCACCGCCGTGCCGATGCGCCGGGGCTTGAGCGAGAGCGTCGTGACGGGCGGCTCGGTGTTCGCGTACACCGTGGACTCGCTGCAGCACACCAGCAGCAGGTCGTCCGGCACGCGCAGCCCGTAGCGCCGCGCCGCGGCCAGCAGGTCCGTCCCGTTGGGGTCGAACAGGCCGTACACGGCGTCGGGACGGTCGGGCCGGGCCAGCAGCCGGTCGGCCGCGACGGCGCCCGCGCAGGGGTCGTGCGCCGGGTACGCCTCGTACACCGGGTCCTGTCCCACCCGCTCGCACCAGTGCAGGTACGCGGTGGTCGACAGGTGCGTGTACGTGTCCGTCGTCGTCCCGGTGAGCAGCCCGATGCGGCGGGCCCCCGCGTCCGCGAGGTGGTCCAGGATGCCGAGCACGGCCGCCTCGTGGTCGTTGTCGACCCACGCCGTGACCGGGAGCGAGCCGGCCGGGCGGCCGTCGGAGACGACGGGTAAACCCTGCCGGACCAGTTCGCTGACGACCGGGTCCTGGTCGGAGGGGTCGATGACGACCGTGCCGTCCAGGGCGACGTTCGACCACACGTCGTGGCGCGAGGTCGCGGGCAGGATCACGAGGGCGTAGCCGCGGGCGAGCGCGGCGGAGGTGGCGGCCCGTGCCATCTCGGCGAAGTACGCGAACTCCGTGAAGGTGAAAGGTTCATCCCCGTACGTGGTCACGGTCAGGCCGATGAGTCCCGATTTGCCGGTACGGAGGGTGCGGGCGGCGGCCGAGGGGCGGTACCCGAGTCGGTCGGCGACCTCACGGACATGACGGCGGGTGGCGTCCGGGAGCCTGCCCTTGCCGTTCAGGGCATCGGAGACGGTCGTGATGGAGACTCCGGCGGCGGCGGCCACGTCTCTGATGCCCGCCCGACCCGGTCGGCTGCCTCGACGTGAGGTTTCCGCGCGGCTCACCTGGTGCTTTCCTGCTGCTGTCATGGCGAGCCGATAGTAGGGCTCATGCGGTGGGGTAGTGCGGACGCATATGCACGCGTTGACAGGCACGTTTCTGCATGGTCATTAGAGGTCAACTACCTTAGAAAAAAAGTCAGTTGTACGATCCAATGGCAAGACGTGACGTGTCGGCGCACATGGGCCTGCCAAGCACCCGATGTTTCGAAGAGGTCTCAACTCACCTTCACGGGTGATGCGCGCCACGGCGCGAGCCACCGGCGCGTAGATATATGTGAAGCGCGCCCCCCACTTCGTGCGCCTTCGTCAGGTGATGCCCGTGATGCCGGTGGGGTTCGTGTGGTTTTCCCCTCATCGCTTCCCGCTCCCGCGCACCTGTACGCAGCCGTGCCGAATCCTCATAGGGTGAGCAGTATTGGAAGCCGGCGGTGCGGACGGTCCGCCGGTGGTCGCGAGGAGGATGCGGTGAGCGAGACGAGCCCGAAGCTGCGCGCCGAGCTGGAGGGTATCCCCACCTACAAGCCGGGCAGGCCCGCCGCGGTCGGCGGCCCCGTGGCCTACAAGCTGTCCTCGAACGAGAACCCGTATCCGCCGCTGCCGGGTGTCATGGAGTCCGTGACGGGCGCCGCGGCCGACTTCAACCGCTACCCGGACATGGCGTGCACCGGGCTGATGAACGAACTGTCGGACCGCTTCGGCGTTCCGGTCTCCGACCTGGCCACCGGCACCGGCTCGGTCGGTGTCGCGCAGCAGCTGCTTCAGGCCACCAGTGGTCCCGGCGACGAGGTGATCTACGCCTGGCGGTCCTTCGAGGCGTACCCGATCATCACGCAGATCAGCGGCGCGCGGTCGGTGCAGGTGCCGCTCACGGCGGGTGAGGTGCACGATCTGGACGCGATGGCGGACGCCATCACCGACCGCACCCGGCTGATCTTCGTCTGCAACCCCAACAACCCGACGGGCACGGTCGTGCGGCGGGCCGAGTTGGAGCGCTTCCTCGACCGGGTGCCGGGCGATGTGCTGGTGGTGCTGGACGAGGCGTACCGCGAGTTCATCCGTGACCCCGAGGTGCCGGACGGTGTGGAGATCTACCGTGAGCGGCCCAACGTCTGTGTGCTTCGCACGTTTTCGAAGGCGTACGGTCTCGCGGGGCTGCGCGTCGGGTTCGCCATCGCGCACGAGCCGGTGGCGGCGGCGCTGCGGAAGACCGCCGTGCCGTTCGGCGTGAGCCAGATCGCCCAGGACGCGGCGGTGGCCTCGCTGCGGGCCGAGGACGAACTGCTCGGCCGTGTCGGCTCGTTGGTGTGCGAGCGCAATCGGGTGGTCGACACGCTGCGGGGGCAGGGCTGGACCGTCGCGGAGACGCAGGCCAACTTCGTCTGGCTGCGGCTGGGGGAGCGCACGACCGAGTTCGCGGAGATCTGCGAGCGGCAGGGCGTCGTGGTGCGGCCGTTCGCCGGCGAGGGCGTGCGGGTGACGATCGGCGAGACCGAGGCGAACGACATCTTCCTGAAGGTGACGGAGGCGTTCCACAAGGAACCGTGAGCGGAGTCCCTCCGGGGGCTGCGGCACGTCGGGGGCCGTGCCGGACGTCCCGTGGCGGAGCCCTCCGGACGCCCCGGGACCTGAGAGGACGCGGGGAGCGCCGGGAGCCAGGGGTGAGGGCCACACACGGCGGGCCCGGGAGTCGAGGGGCCGGGACGCGGCGGGGCCCGGGGGCCGGGGAACCGGGAGGGCGCGAATTCCGGTGCCGCCTTCGGCGCGACACGGATCGGCCCCCCCCGAGGTGTCACGGACTCGGACCCGCGACGCATCACAGCTCCGCACCCACGACGCAGGGAGGATCCGGACCCGCGACGCAGGGAGGATCCGGACCCGCGAGGCGGCACCCCCGCCCGCGGGTCCTTCGCGTTTCCGAGCCCGGGCGCGGCGGTGGCGCCTTCGGCTTCGGAGGCGGCGCGGGCTCGTGGTGTTCCCGAAGCGCGGACGCGGGCGGCGAATGCCCCGGCTCTCCGAGGCCGTAGCCGCGGCACCGTCTGGTCTGACGGGCGCCGACGCGGGCCCCGCGTTCCTGAGGCGAACAGCGCGTAGATCTACCGCGGGCGGCCCGTCGGCGGAGGCGTCGTGCGGCGGTCCCGCGGGGCCCGAAGACCCGGTCCCGAGGCGGTTGGGGCCTGCTGGTCCGTATTAGGGACCCCCCGCCCCTCCACCCTCGAACGAGCATGCGGCATACTTGCTTGTGAATGTGAACGCGTTCACAAGCGTGTCCCGGTTGCTCCAGATCTGTGGGGGACATAAGGGGCAAGCCGCCGCTTGACCACGGCGACGTAAGGAGATGACGACGTGGAAATCGCGCTGGCGCCGGAGACACTGGCGCGCTGGCAATTCGGCATCACCACCGTCTACCACTTCTTCTTCGTGCCCCTGACGATCTCCCTCGCCGGCCTCACGGCCGGCCTGCAGACCGCCTGGGTGCGCACGGGGAAGGAGAAGTACCTCGGAGCGACCAAGTTCTGGGGGAAGCTGTTCCTGATCAACATCGCGATGGGTGTCGTCACCGGCATCGTGCAGGAGTTCCAGTTCGGCATGAACTGGTCGGACTACTCCCGCTTCGTCGGTGACATCTTCGGCGCCCCCCTCGCCTTCGAGGCGCTGATCGCCTTCTTCTTCGAGTCCACCTTCATCGGGCTGTGGATCTTCGGCTGGGACAAGCTGCCGAAGCGGATCCACCTGGCCTGCATATGGATGGTCTCGATCGGCACGATCCTGTCGGCCTACTTCATCCTCGCGGCCAACTCCTGGATGCAGCACCCGGTCGGCTACAAGATCAACGAGACGAAGGGGCGGGCCGAGCTCACCGACTTCTGGCTGGTCCTGACGCAGAACACCACCCTCGCCCAGGTCTTCCACACCCTCAGCGCGGCCTTCCTGACCGGCGGCGCCTTCATGCTCGGCATCTCCGCCTTCCACCTGGTCCGCAGGAGGCACATCCGGGAGATGAAGACCACCCTGCGGCTCGGCCTGATCACCGTGGTCGTCGCCGGACTGCTCACCGCGGTCAGCGGCGACACCCTCGGCAAGGTCATGTTCAAGCAGCAGCCGATGAAGATGGCCGCCGCCGAGGCCCTGTGGGACGGCCAGGACTCCGCACCGTTCTCGATCTTCGCCTACGGCGACGTCAGCAAGGGCCACAACTCGGTCGAGCTGTCCGTCCCCGGTGTGCTGTCCTTCCTCGCCGACGACAACTTCAACTCGCACGTCCCCGGCATCAACGACACCAACAAGGCGGAGCAGGAGAAGTACGGCCCCGGTGACTACCGGCCCATCATCCCCGTGACCTTCTGGGCCTTCCGCTGGATGATCGGCTTCGGCATGGCGTCCTTCGCCCTCGGTATCGCCGGACTCTGGCTGACCCGCAAGAGGTTCATGCTGCCGCAGCACCTGAGGGTCGGTGAGGACGAGGTGCCGCACCTGGTCCTGTTCAAGGGCAAGCCCCTCGGCCCGACGTTCACCACCTGGGCCTGGCGCATCGCGATCTGGACCCTGGCCTTCCCGCTGATCGCCAACTCCTGGGGCTGGATCTTCACCGAGATGGGCCGCCAGCCGTGGGCCGTCTACGGCGTCCTCCAGACCCGGCAGGCGGTCTCCCCCGGGGTCTCCCAGGGCGAGGTCCTCACCTCGATGCTCGTCTTCACCGCGCTGTACGCGATCCTCGCCGTCGTCGAGGTCAAGCTGCTGGTGAAGTACATCAAGGCCGGCACGCCCGAACTGACCGAGGCCGACCTCAACCCGCCCACGAAGATCGGCGGCGAAGCCCGTGACGCCGACAAGCCGATGGCCTTCTCCTACTAGGCCGAGGGAGCGCAGTCATGGAACTTCACGACGTCTGGTTCGTCCTGATCGCGGTCCTGTGGACCGGCTATTTCTTCCTGGAGGGCTTCGACTTCGGGGTCGGCATCCTCACCAAGCTGCTCGCCCGTGACCGGCCCGAGCGGCGGGTGCTCATCAATACGATCGGTCCTGTCTGGGACGGCAACGAGGTCTGGCTGCTCACGGCCGGCGGCGCGACCTTCGCGGCCTTCCCCGAGTGGTACGCCACGCTGTTCTCCGGGTTCTACCTCCCGCTGCTGATCATCCTGGTGTGCCTGATCGTCCGGGGCGTCGCCTTCGAGTACCGGGCCAAGCGGCCCGAGGAGCAGTGGCAGCGCAACTGGGAGCAGGCCATCTTCTGGGCCTCGCTCCTGCCCGCGTTCCTCTGGGGCGTGGCGTTCGGCAACATCGTGCGGGGCGTGAAGATCGACGAGCACTTCGAGTACGTCGGCAGCTTCTGGAACCTGCTGAACCCGTACTCCCTGCTCGGCGGAGTGGTGACCCTGACCCTGTTCACCTTCCACGGTGCGGTGTTCACCGCGCTCAAGACGGTCGGGGACATCCGGGAGCGGGCGCGGAAGCTGGCCCTGAGGGTCGGTCTCCTCACGGCCGTCGCCGCCCTGGCCTTCCTGCTGTGGACGCAGGCCGACAGCGGTGACGGCAAGAGCCTCGTGGCCCTGGTGGTGGCGGTCCTCGCGCTGGTCGCGGCCCTCGGGGCGAACCAACGCGGGCGTGAGGGCTGGGCGTTCGCGCTGTCGGGCCTCACCATCGTGGCGGCCGTGGCGATGCTCTTCCTGTCGCTCTTCCCGAACGTCATGCCGTCCTCGCTCAACGAGGACTGGAGTCTGACCGTCACCAACGCGTCGTCGAGCCCGTACACCTTGAAGATCATGACCTGGTGCGCCGGGGTCGCGACCCCGCTCGTGCTGCTCTACCAGAGCTGGACGTACTGGGTGTTCCGCAAGCGGATCGGGACGCAGCACATCGCTGCCGAGGCCGCTCACTGAGTCTGGAGGAGGGGTGTTTCACGTGAAACACCCCTCCCGGGACCGAAGGGCATGTTTCACGTGAAACCGATCGATCCGCGTCTTCTCCGTTACGCCCGTGCCACTCGGCTCTTCCTGGTGGCCGTTGTCGGGCTGGGTGCCCTCGGGGCCGGTCTGGTGATCGCCCAGGCCATGCTCATCGCCGAGGTGGTGGTCGGTGCCTTCCAGCATCATCTGTCGGCATCCGAACTCCGCACTCCCCTGCTGCTGTTGGCCGCCGTCGCGGCCGGCCGGGCGCTCGTCTCCTGGCTGACCGAACTCTCCGCTCACCGGGCGAGCGCGGCCGTGAAGTCGGAGCTGCGTGGCCGGCTGCTCGACCGGGCCGCCGCGCTCGGCCCCGGCTGGCTGAGCGGGCAGCGGACCGGCTCGCTCGTGACCCTCGCCACCCGGGGCGTCGACGCCCTCGACGACTACTTCTCGCGCTATCTGCCCCAGTTGGGGCTCGCGGTGGTCGTGCCCGTGGCGGTGCTGGCGCGGATCGTCACCGAGGACTGGGTGTCGGCGGTGATCATCGTCGCCACCCTGCCCCTCATCCCCCTCTTCATGGTGCTGATCGGCTGGGCGACCCAGTCCAGGACGGACCGTCAGTGGCGGCTGCTGTCACGGCTGTCCGGCCACTTCCTCGATGTGGTCGCGGGGCTGCCGACGCTCAAGGTGTTCGGACGGGCCAAGGCGCAGGCGGACTCGATCCGGCGCATCACCGGCGAGTACCGGCAGGCGACCATGCGGACCCTGCGGATCGCCTTCCTCTCCTCCTTCGCCCTGGAACTGCTCGCCACGCTCTCCGTCGCCCTCGTGGCGGTGACGATCGGCATGCGGCTCGTCCACGGCGACATGGATCTGTACATCGGGCTCGTCATCCTGGTGCTGGCGCCCGAGGCCTATCTGCCGCTGCGCCAGGTGGGCGCGCAGTTCCACGCGGCGGCGGAGGGGCTCGCGGCGGCCGAGGAGATCTTCGCCGTACTGGAGACGCCGCTCCCCGAGTCCGGGACGCGACCCGTGCCCTCCGGCGCGCCGGCCTTCGACGGGGTCTCGGTCCGCTACCCCGGACGCTCCTCGGACGCGGTGACCGAGGTCTCCTTCGCCGTCGAGCCGGGTGAGACCGTCGCCCTCGTGGGGCCGAGCGGCGCCGGCAAGTCGACCCTGCTGAACGTCCTCCTCGGCTTCGTACCGCCCACGGCGGGCCGGGTCCGCGTCGGCGGGACCGACCTCGCCGACCTCGACCTGGAGGCATGGCGCTCCCGGATCGCCTGGGTCCCCCAGCGACCGCACCTGTACGCGGGGACGATCGCGGAGAACGTACGGCTGGCCCGTCCCGACGCGGACGACGAGGCCGTACGCCGGGCCCTGCGCGACGCCGGGGCGCTGGAGTTCGTGGACGCCCTGCCCGAGGGCGCGGGGACCGTGCTCGGCGAGGACGGGGCCGGGCTCTCCGCGGGCCAGCGGCAGCGGCTCGCGCTCGCCCGCGCCTTCCTCGCCGACCGGCCCGTCCTGCTGCTCGACGAGCCGACGGCCGCGCTGGACGGCGCGACCGAGGCCGAGGTCGTGACCGCGGTCCGGCGGCTCGCGGCGGGACGCACCGTCCTGCTCGTCGTCCACCGGCCCGCCCTGCTGGAGGTCGCGGACCGCGTGGTGCGGCTGGAGGCCGCCGAGACACCTGGCGCAGAGGCACCTGGCGCAGAGGCACCCGGCGGCGCGGCGACCGCGGGTGCGGCGCCCGCGTCGGTCGCCGCCGGCCCCCGCGCCCCACACTCCCCGGCGGCGGCGCCCGCCGGTGCCGTGCCCGGGGCCGCCGACACCACGGCGCCCCGGCGAGGTGTCCTCACCCGGGTCCGCGCGATGTCCGGCCCCCGGCGCGGACGGCTCGCCCTCGCCCTGCTGCTGGGGAGCCTCGCGCTCGGCAGCGCGGTCGGGCTGATGGCCACCTCCGGCTGGCTCATCTCACGGGCCTCGCAGCAGCCCCCGGTGCTGTACCTGATGGTCGCCGTGACGGCCACGCGGGCCTTCGGCATCGGACGGGCCGTGTTCCGGTACGCGGAGCGGCTGGTGTCGCACGACGCCGTGCTGCGGATGCTGGCCGACACCCGGGTCGCCGTGTACCGGCGGCTGGAGCGGCTGGCGCCCGCCGGCCTGCGGACGGCCCGCAGGGGCGATCTGCTCTCCCGGCTCGTCGCTGACGTGGACGCCCTCCAGGACTACTGGCTGCGCTGGCTGCTGCCCGCCGGGGTCGCGGTCGCCGTCTCCACCGGGTCGGTGGCGTTCACCGCGTGGCTGCTGCCCGAGGCGGGTGCCGCGCTCGCGGCCGGGCTGCTCCTGGCCGGCGTCGGCGTACCGCTGCTGACCGCCGCGGTGGCCCGACGAGCCGAGCGGCGGCTCGCCCCCGCCCGGGGCGTGCTCGCCACCCGGGTCACCGACCTGCTCACCGGCACCGCCGAACTGACCGTCGCCGGCGCCCTGCCCGCCCGTACCGCGTCCGTGCGGCGCGCCGACGGAACGCTCACCCGGATCGCCTCGCGCGCCGCCACCGCCACCGCGCTCGGCGACGGACTCACCGCCCTCGTGTGCGGGCTGACCGTCGCGACCGCCGCGCTGCTCGGCGTCCAGGCCGTCGCCGCGGGACGGCTCGACGGCGTCACCACGGCGGTTGTCGTCCTCACCCCGCTCGCCGCCTTCGAGGCCGTCCTGGGACTGCCCGTCGCCGTCCGCTACCGGCAGCGGGTGCGCCGCAGCGCGGAGCGGGTGTACGAGGTGCTGGACGCGCCCGCGCCCGTACGCGAGCCGGAGCGGCCGCGGCAGGCGCCCGTGTCGCCCTTCCCGCTCGTCGTGAAGGGGCTGACCGCCCGGCACGCCGGACAGCACCGGGACGCGATCGTCGGACTCGACCTGACGCTCACCCCGGGCCGCCGCGTCGCGGTCGTCGGACCCTCGGGCTCCGGCAAGACCACCCTCGCGCAGACGCTGCTGCGGTTCCTCGACCCCACGGCCGGCGCCTACACGCTGGCCGGGGTCGACGCGTACGCCCTCGACGGCGACGACGTACGGCGTCTGGTCGGGCTGTGCGCCCAGGACGCGCACCTCTTCGACAGCTCCGTGCGCGAGAACCTGCTGCTCGCCCGCAAGGACGCCGACGAGGCCGCGCTGCGGGACGCGCTGGCCGGGGCCCGGCTGCTCGACTGGGTGGACGGGCTGCCGGACGGACTCGACACGCTCGTCGGGGAGCACGGGGCGCGGCTGTCCGGCGGTCAGCGGCAGCGGCTGGCGCTCGCCCGGGCGCTGCTCGCCGACTTCCCGGTCCTGGTGCTCGACGAGCCCGCCGAACATTTGGACCTGGCCACCGCGGACGCGCTCACCGCCGATCTGCTGGCCGCCACCGAGGGCCGTACGACCCTGCTGATCACCCACCGGCTGGCCGGGCTCGACGCGGTCGACGAGGTGATCGTGCTGGACCGGGGACGGGTGGTGCAGCGCGGGACGTACGCCGAACTGGCCGCCGTGGACGGGCCGCTGCGGGCGATGGCCGAGCGGGAGGCACGGGCCGAGCTGCTGGTGGGGGTCCGGTGAGCCGCGACGACGGTCCCCGCCGGGCCGGGCCGTGCGCGGAGCGGGAGCTGCACGACCAGGTCGTGCGGCGGCTGTTCGCCACCGGGCTGCTGCTGGAGAGGGCGCGGCGCGGCGCGGTCGTGCCCGAGGTGCGCGAGGGGGTCGGCCGGGCGGCCGACGAACTCGACGTCACCATCCGGGAGATCCGCACGGCTGTCCTCGCCCTCGAACGCGGGCTGCCGGGCGCCCTCGCTGACCCGTCCGCAGCAACCCTGTCCCCCGGGCGTACGAGTCGGACGTGACCTCGGGGACGCGGGCGGGCCACCATCGCTCGCATGGTTTCCGCCCTCCGTCGCCCGCCGGCCGTCGTGCTGCTGCTCTGCGCCCTCGCCGCACTCGCGGCCGGGCACGCCGACGGTGCCCCCGGCCGCCCCGGTGTCCGTGAGGCCCCCGGAGGCGACCCCGGCGGGGTCGGTGCCCGGGTGGTCCGGCTCGACCGGGAGGCCGCCGCGATGACCCGGCGGTACGAGGCGGGCCGGCGGGCGGCCGGCGCGCAGCGGGACGAACTGCGGCGCACCGAGCGGCTCCTCGACCGGGAGCGGGGGCGCATCGCCGTGCTCCACGAGGACCTGGGCCGTATCGCGCGCGCCCAGTACCGCACGGGCGGCGGGCTGCCGTTCGCCGCGCAACTGCTGCTCGCGGACGGACCGGACGGGCTGATGCGCGGTCAGCACGCCTTCGTGCGGACGGACCTCGCCGTGCACAGCGCCGTCGGCCGCAGCCTGCGGGCGGAGGCGCGGCTGGCGGCCGACGAGGCGAAGGCGGAGGCGGCCCGGAGGGCGGCGGAGCGGCGGACCGCCGCACTCGCCGGGCTGCGCGACCGGATCGAACGCCGGCTCGGGGCGGCCCGCGCGGAGTTGCAGCGCCGGGCGGACGCCTCGGCCGCGGCGGGTACCTGCCGCGGCACGGTACGGCTCGGGGTACGGCCGGACCGGCCGCGCGCCCGCGCCGAGCGGCGGCCCTGGGTCGCACCGGTCGAGGACTACACGCTGTCGGCCGGGTTCGGCCGCGGTGGCGCGCACTGGGCCCACCGGCACACCGGGCAGGACTTCGCGGTGCCGATCGGCACGCCGGTGCGGGCGGTGGGCGCGGGCCGGGTGGTGCGGGTGTCCTGCGGCGGCCCCTTCGGGATCGAGGTCGTGATCCGGCACGCCGACGACACGTACACGCAGTACGCGCACCTCGCGGCCGTCGCCGTCGAGGAGGGGGACCGGGTGACCGCGGGCCGCTGGATCGCCCAGTCGGGCACCACCGGCAACTCGACGGGCCCGCACCTGCACTTCGAGGTCCGCACGACCCCGGAGGCGGGCTCGGCGCGGAACCCGATCCCGTGGCTGACCCACCACGGGGTACGGCTCCACGACTGACGCCGCGACCGGGGGCTCAGCGGTGTTCGTCCAGGAGGCTTTCGATGACGGCCGCCACGCCGTCCTCGTTGTTGGCGGTGGTGCGGCCCGAGGCGGCGGCCACGGCGGCCGGGTGGGCGTTGCCCATGGCGTAGGAGCGGCCCGCCCAGGTCAGCATCTCCACGTCGTTGGGCATGTCCCCGAAGGCCACGACCTCCTCGCGGGAGATGCCGCGCTCGGCGCAGCACAGCTCCAGGGTGCTGGCCTTGGAGACGCCGGGGCCGCTCAGCTCCAGCAGGGCGCTGGGGCTGGAGCGGGTGACGGTGGCCCGCTCGCCGACGGCGAGCCGGGCGAGCGTGAGGAACGCGTCGGGGTCCAGCTCCCGGTGGTAGGCGAGGATCTTGAGCACGGGCTCGGTGGTGCCAGGACCGCCGTCGGCGAGCAGTTCCTCGGCGGGCGCGAGGGTGTCGGGGCGCTCCATGTGCAGCTCGGGGTAGTCCGGCTCCTGGTGGAAGCCGTACGTCTGCTCCACCGCGTACACCGTGCCCGGCGCGGCCTCGCGCAGCAGCCGCACCGCGTCCAGGGCGTTGTCCTGGGCCAGCGCGCGGACCTTCACGAAGCGGTGGGCGCCGGGGCCGCCGTGCAGGTCGACCACGGCGGCGCCGTTGCCGCAGATCGCCAGGCCGTGTCCGTGGACGTGGTCGCTGACGACGCTCATCCAGCGGGCCGGGCGGCCGGTGACGAAGAAGACCTCGATGCCCGCCTCCTCGGCGGCGGCCAGCGCGGCGACCGTGCGCGGGGAGACCGACTTGTCGTCGCGCAGCAGGGTGCCGTCGAGGTCGGTGGCGATCAGCCGCGGTGGGACGAGGGGCGTGCCGGGCGGCTCGGTCGAGAGCTGGGGGGAGGCCGGGGTCTCGGGGTGTCGGGTCGCTGAGGTCACCCGGTCATTCTCACGCATATGCCAGCACGG
The DNA here is from genome assembly GCF_040638185.1 of Streptomyces sp. NPDC026672. Taxonomy (NCBI): domain Bacteria; kingdom Bacillati; phylum Actinomycetota; class Actinomycetes; order Kitasatosporales; family Streptomycetaceae; genus Streptomyces; species Streptomyces sp. NPDC026672. The sequence goes on along the minus strand of NZ_JBEZXS010000011.1, from coordinate 144,775 downwards.
TTGTGCGGTTCTTCGCACATATGAGACAGGGATGACTCATCAGGACCGGTTCCCGGAGCCGCCGAGCTGTGCCCGGGCCTCCGTGGCGATCTGCTCGAACACCTTTTCGTCGGCGGCGAAGTCGGAGTCGGGAATCGGCCAGTGGACGACCAGTTCGGTGAAGCCCAGCTCCTGGTGGCGGCCGGCGAAGTCGACGAACGCGGCCACGGACTCCAGGGGGCGGCCCCGGTCCGGGGTGAAGCCGGTGAGCAGGATCTTGTCCAGCTCGCCGACGTCCCGGCCCAGTTCGGCGCATGCCTCGGCCAGCCGCTCGGCCTGGCGGCGCAGGGCCGCCACGGACTGCTCGGGCGTACCCGTCTCGTACAGCGCGGGGTCGCCCGTGGTCACCCACGCCTGCCCGTGCCGCGCGGCGAGCCGCAGCCCGCGCGGGCCGGTCGCGGCGACGGCGAAGGGCAGCCGGGGGCGCTGGACGCAGCCGGGGATGTTGCGGGCCTCGTCCGCCGAGTAGTACGTGCCGGTGTGGGTGACCGCGTCCTCGGTGAGCAGGCGGTCGAGCAGCGGCACGAACTCGGCCAGCCGGTCGGCACGCTCGCGCGGGGTCCACGGCTCCTGGCCGAGCGCGGTGGCGTCGAAGCCGGTGCCGCCCGCGCCGACGCCGAGGGTGATCCGGCCGCCGGAGATGTCGTCCAGGGAGATCAGCTCCTTGGCGAGGGTCACCGGGTGCCGGAAGTTCGGGGAGGTGACCAGGGTGCCCAGCCGGAGGCGGGTGGTGGCGGTGGCGGCCGCGGTCAGGGTGGGCAGGGCGCCGAACCAGGTCGTGTCGCGGAAGGACCGCCACGAGAGGTGGTCGTAGGTGTACGCGGTGTGGAAGCCGAGCTCCTCGGCCCGGACCCACTGCTCGCGCGCCCCTTCCGACCAGCGGCGCACGGGGAGGATGACAGTGCTCAGACGCATGGGCACGACCTTACGAGGCGACAAGGCCCCCTGCCGAGGGGCACCCCTGGTCTCCAGCCGCCCCACGTGGCCCTGCGCCCCCGCGGCCCCGGCAAGCCACCCGTTTCAGTGGGCGTCCGGGAACCGGAGATAGCGCACCGGTACGGACCGGGTGAGCCACACGCCGTTGGCGCTGATGTGGAAGACGTGGCCGTCCCGGTGCATCGCCCCCGCGTCGACGGACAGCACGACCGGGCGCCCGCGGCGGGCGCCGACCCGGGTCGCGGTCTCGCGGTCGGCCGAGAGGTGCACGTCGTGCCTGCTCATCGGTGTGAGCCCGGACGCCCGGATGGAGTCGAGGCTGCGCGCGACCGTCCCGTGGTAGAGGTACGCCGGCGGGGTCGCCGGGGGCAGTCCGAGGTCGACCTCGACGGTGTGGCCCTGGCTGGCGCGGATGCGGGTGCCCTCGACGGCGAAGCGCCGCTTGTCGTTGACGGCCACCACGTGGTCCAGTTCCTCGCGGCCGACCCGGAAGCCGTGCGCGGCGGCCGCGGCGAGCAGGACGTCGATCTCGACCCAGCCGCCCTCGTCGAGGACGAGCCCGATCCGCTCCGGCTGGTGGCGCAGGTGTTTCGCGAGGTACTTCGACACCTTCACGGTGCGCCGCTCGTCCCACTCCGGGCTGTTGTTCGTGTTCATGCCCCCAGAGTGACGGGAGAGACACGGATCACGCAGATATTTTTCGCCCCCATGTTTGATCCACAACCAAGTCGCGTTATCCACAGGGAATTTGACGAAGGTGTGGACAACTCGTGGGCGATTCAGGGTGATTCGCCAAGATCGTTAACAGGGCCGTGATTTGGGGCGCTGGCGGTCAGCGAGCCTGTGCACAAGGGCCGTTGGGCAAGGGTGGCACAACTCGGTGCGCTGTCCCCGCCCTTGCCTCACAGCGGCGGCTCGACGCGGGCGGGTCGCCGCAACGCCCCCGGCAGTAAGCGGGACATGAACCGCGCGCCCCGCGCTTCCGCCGTCACCGGCACGACCGCCTCGCCGCGCGCCACCGCCCGTGCCACCTTCTCCGGCGGGTAGTTGCCCATCACGTACAGCCGCGCCGTGCGCTCGCGCAGTCGGCTCTCCTCCGCCGCGTCCACCCCGGTGAAGCGGGCCGTCGAGGTGACGTTCGTGGTGACGATCCCGGGACGGATCGCGCTCACCCCGACGCCCCCGCCCGCGAGTTCGGCCCGTAGGCACTCGCCGACCATCAGCACCGCCGCCTTGGAGGAGCACGTCGACCACGCCGTACTCGCTCGTGACCTTCTCGCCGAGCTTCTCCATCACCCGCTCGTCGGAGACGTCCGGCCGTCTCTCTCCCCCCACGCTGCGGGCGCCCCGAGCAGCCGCGCCAAATCGGCCGTCCGGGCCGCCGATTCGCCGTCCCGGTCGACGGCCACCACCCGCGCGCCCGCCTCCGCGAACGCGAACGCCGTCGCCCGTCCGATGCCGCCGCACGGGCGTGTGCGCGCGGGCGTCGGGGTGCGGTTCGCGCAGCCGGGCGCGCACGTTGTCCCGGTACAGCCGGGCGCCGTTGGCCGCGTCGCAGGGCGCCGACGGACCCGAGGTCGAGGTGAAGGACGCGACATGGCCCTCCGTGCGGGCGACCGCGGTGAATTCCCACGACCGCACCGATCCCCGTTCGTGGCCCACGAGATGGACCGGTCGGCCCGGACCGACCGTGTCCGCGACCGTCAGGAAGTCGTCCGTGAGCTTCGCCGGCGTGAAGCCCCCGCGCAGCGGCACCGGCGCCGTCGAACGCCCGTGGCCCCGGACGTCGTACAGCACCACGTGGAAGCGTCCGGCGAGGCGGACGGCGACCTCGGACCGGACCTCCTTGCCGTCCGGACGGCCGTGCGCCGGCACGACCGTCGGCCGTTCCGGGTCCCCGAGTTCCGCCACGCACGGCTCGACCCCGCCCGTGCGCACCGTGCGCTCCCGCGCGCCCGACAGTCCGGTCACGCGACCCCCGCCCGGCGCCACATGTACGGCAGATCGGCCTCGTGTTCGGTCACTCCCGGTGCCGGCCGGGCCGCGACCTCCCGGGCGCGCTCGTGAGCCGGGCGCCGCACCCGCCGTGCCCCGTCTCCCGTAGCCCTCAAGCAGGGCGTCCTCCGGGAACCCGTACGACTGAAGGGGGACACCAAGACAGCTCTTCGGGCTGACGACCCCCGTGGCGTACGTCACTACCGTCAGGGACGTGACTGTGATCGCGACCGAAAGCCTGAGCAAGCGGTTCCCCCGGGTGACCGCGCTTGACCGGCTCTCCGTTGACGTGGGACCCGGTGTGACGGGGCTCGTGGGTGCCAACGGAGCCGGCAAGTCCACACTGATCAAGATCCTGCTGGGTCTGTCCCCCGCCACCGAGGGCCGCGCCGAGGTGCTCGGCCTCGACGTCGCCACCAAGGGCGCCGCCATCCGGGAGCGCGTGGGCTACATGCCCGAGCACGACTGCCTGCCGCCCGACGTATCGGCCACCGAGTTCGTCGTCCATATGGCCCGCATGTCCGGACTCCCGCCGACCGCCGCCCGCGAACGCACCGCGGACACGCTGCGCCACGTCGGCCTCTACGAGGAGCGGTACCGCCCCATCGGCGGCTACTCCACCGGCATGAAGCAGCGGGTGAAGCTCGCGCAGGCCCTCGTCCACGACCCCCAGCTGGTCTTCCTGGACGAGCCGACCAACGGCCTCGACCCGGTCGGCCGCGACGACATGCTCGGCCTGATCCGCCGCATCCACACCGACTTCGGCATCTCGGTCCTGGTCACCTCGCACCTGCTGGGCGAACTGGAGCGCACCTGCGACCACGTGGTGGTCGTCGACGGCGGCAAGCTCCTGCGCTCCAGCTCCACCCGCGACTTCACCCAGACCACGACCACGCTGGCCATCGAGGTCACCGACACCGACGCGCACCCCGACGGCACCCGCGCGGTGCGCGAGGCCCTGCACGCGCGCGGGGTCGAACTCCACGACGAGGGCGCGGGCCTGCCAGGCGCCGGACACGTCCTGCTGCTCAGCGCGACCGGCGACGAGACGTACGACCTCGTGCGCGACGTCGTCGCCGACCTCGGCCTCGGCCTGGTGCGCATGGAGCAGCGCAGGCACCACATCTCCGAGGTCTTCAAGAACGACGCGGACCACGACGAGCAGCGGAAGGAGGCCGTCGGCCATGGCGGTTGAGCAGCCCCTCACCACCCCTTCGGGGGACCAGACCCGCATCCACAACATCGGCTACCGCAGCTACGACGGCCCCCGCCTCGGCCGCTCCTACGCCACCCGCTCCCTGTACTCGCAGTCCCTGCGCGGCGCCTACGGCCTCGGCCGCTCGGTCAAGTCCAAGGTGCTGCCGATGCTGCTGTTCGTGGTGATGTGCGTGCCCGCGGCCATCATGGTCGCCGTCGCCGTCTTCACCAAGGCGAAGGACCTGCCCGTCGACTACACGCGCTACGCGATCATCATGCAGGCCGTCATCAGCCTGTACGTCGCCTCGCAGGCGCCCCAGTCGGTCTCGCGCGACCTGCGCTTCAAGACCGTGCCGCTGTACTTCTCGCGGCCCATCGAGACCGCCGACTACGTCCGAGCCAAGTTCGCCGCCCTGGCCTCCGCGCTGTTCATCCTCACCGCGGCCCCGCTGCTCGTGCTCTACGTGGGCGCGCTGCTGGCCAAGCTCGACTTCGGCGACCAGACCGAGGGATTCGCCCAGGGGCTGGTCTCCGTGGCCCTGCTCTCCCTGCTGTTCGCCGGGATCGGCCTGGTCATCGCGGCCGTCACACCGCGCCGCGGCTTCGGCATCGCGGCCGTGATCGCCGTCCTGACCATCTCCTACGGCGCCGTCTCCACCCTCCAGGCCATCGCCCAGACCCAGGGCAGCGACGGCGCGGTCCCGTGGATCGGCCTGTTCTCGCCGATCACGCTCATCGACGGTCTCCAGTCCGCCTTCCTGGGCGCCTCCTCGGCCTTCCCCGGCGGCGTCGGCCCCTCCAACGGACAGGGCGTGGTGTACGTCCTCGTCGTCCTGGGCCTCATCGCCGCGACCTACGGGCTCCTGCTGCGCCGTTACAAGAAGGTGGGACTGTGACCACGCTCTCCATCGACCACGTCTCCCGCTGGTTCGGCAACGTGGTCGCCGTCAACGACATCACCATGACCATCGGCCCCGGCGTCACCGGACTGCTGGGACCCAACGGCGCCGGCAAGTCCACCCTCATCAACATGATGGGCGGCTTCCTCGCCCCCTCCACCGGCACCGTCACCCTCGACGGACAGCAGGTGTGGCGCAACGAGGACATCTACCGGCACATCGGCATCGTCCCCGAGCGCGAGGCGATGTACGACTTCCTCACCGGACGTGAATTCGTCGTCGCCAACGCCGAGTTGCACGGCCTCGGCGCCAAGGCCGCCCAGCGGGCCCTCGCCACGGTCGAGATGGAGTACGCGCAGGACCGGAAGATCTCCACGTACTCCAAGGGCATGCGCCAGCGCGTGAAGATGGCGAGCGCGCTCGTCCACGACCCCTCGCTGCTGCTGCTCGACGAGCCGTTCAACGGCATGGACCCGCGCCAGCGCATGCAGCTCATGGACCTGCTGCGGCGCATGGGCGACGAGGGCCGCACCGTGCTGTTCTCCTCCCACATCCTCGAAGAGGTCGAACAGCTCGCCCGGCACATCGAGGTCGTCGTCGCCGGACGCCACGCGGCCAGCGGCGACTTCCGCAGGATCCGCCGGCTGATGACCGACCGGCCGCACCGCTACCTGGTGCGCTCCAGCGACGACCGCGCCCTCGCGGCAGCGCTGATCGCCGACCCGTCCACGGCCGGCATCGAGGTCGACCTCACGGAGGGCGCGCTGCGCGTCCAGGCCGTCGACTTCGGCCGCTTCACGCAGCTGCTGCCCAAGGTCGCGCGCGACCGGGGCATCCGCCTGCTCACGGTCTCGCCGTCCGACGAGTCCCTCGAGTCCGTCTTCTCTTACCTGGTCGCGGCGTAGGAGGCCGAAGATGTACGACCCCACAGTGGCCCGGCTCACCTACCGGGCCCTGCTCGGCCGACGCCGTGCCCTCATCCTCGGGGCGCTGCCCCTGCTGCTGATCGTCATCTCGGTGGTGGTGCGCGGCCTGGCCGGCGCCGACGACCAGACGGCGTCGGACCTGCTGGGCGGGCTCGCCCTCGCCACCATGGTGCCGATCATCGGCGTCATTGCGGGAACGGGCGCCATCGGCCCCGAGATCGACGACGGCTCCGTGGTCTACCTGCTGTCCAAGCCGCTGAAGCGGCCGACGATCATCTTCACCAAGCTGATCGTCGCGATCGCGGTGACCATGGTGTTCTCGGCCGTGCCCACGCTGATCGCCGGACTGATCCTCAACGGCAACGGCCAGCAGATCGCCGTGGCGTACACGGTGGCCGCGCTGGTCGCGTCCATCGCCTACGCGGCCGTGTTCCTGCTGCTCGGCACGGTGTCGCGGCACGCGGTGGTCTTCGGTCTGGTCTACGCCCTCGTCTGGGAGGCCCTGTTCGGCTCCCTGGTGCCCGGGGCGCGCACGCTGAGCGTCCAGCAGTGGTCCCTTGCCGTCGCCCACAAGGTCGCGGGCGGTGACCTCGTGACCTCGGACGTCGGCATCACCACGGCGACGGTGCTGCTGGTCGCGGTGACCGTGCTCGCGACCTGGTACGCGGGCCAGAAGCTGCGCGCGCTCACCCTGGCCGGAGAGGAGTGACGGCGCGGTGACGGGGGTCTGACCTTGACGGGGGCTTCACGCCCCCGCGGGCACACTGAATCAAGGGGACGCACAGGCAGGAGGCAGGGGCATGACGGACGAGGCGCCACGCGACGAGTGGGACGGGGTCGTCCTGGACGAGGACTTCATACGCTCCGCGGGGACGACCGAGCCGTCGGCCCGTGCCCGTATGCTCGCGGCCCGCTGGCGCACCCAGAAGCCCGAGCCCCAGCCCTGGCGCTCCGACGACCCCCCGGCAGGCTGGTTCTTCAGCAAGGCCCGCCGGAAGTGGCGCCGTCGGTCACGTTGACACCCACGGCACGTGCCCCGCGCCCTTTCGGGGGCGCGGGGAACTGCGCGAACGGCCACCGGCGGCCCGCGGACGAACGGCGGCCTCAGCCGGGCAGACGCCCCAGGACGGCCGCCTCAGCCCAGCAGACGTTCCAGCACCGCCGCGATCCCGTCCTGGTCATTCGACGAAGTCACTTCGTCCGCCACCGCCCGCAGCGACTCATGGGCGTTGCCCATCGCCACTCCCCAACCGGCCCAGCCGAACATGGGGATGTCGTTCGGCATGTCGCCGAAGGCGATCGTGGACGCCGCCTTCACCCCCAGCCGACGCGCCGCCAGCGACAGCCCCGTCGCCTTGGACAGCCCCAGCGGCAGCAGCTCCACGACACCCTCGCCGGCCATCGCGACGGAGACGAAGCCCCCCGCCGCCCGCTGCGCGACCTCGGCCAGCGCGTCGTCCGACAGCTCGGGATGCTGGATGTAGATCTTGTTCAGCGGCGCCGCCCACAGATCCGCCGCGTCCGTGAACGGCGTGGACGGCAGCCGTCCGGTCACCGCGTACCCCGGCCCCACGAGCACGTCGCCGTCCAGCCCGTCCCGGCTCGCCGCCAGGTACAGCGGACCGACCTCGGCCTCGATCTTCGCCAGTGCCACCCCGGCCAGCTGCCGGTCCAGCGTCACGGACGTCAGCAGCCGGTGCTCCCCGGCGTCGTAGACCTGTGCCCCCTGCCCGCACACCGCGAGCCCCCGGTAGCCGAGGTCGTCGAGGACGTGCCGGGTCCAGGGCACCGCACGCCCCGTGACGACGATGTGCGCGGCGCCCGCGGCGGCGGCCGTGGTGAGGGCGTCACGGGTGCGCGCGGACACCGAGTCGTCGGAACGCAGCAGCGTCCCGTCGAGGTCGGTGGCGATCAGCTTGTACGGAAACCTCCCGGCGGGAAGCACGGCGCTCACGTGGTGACCGGCTCCAGGACCTCCCGGCCGCCGAGGAACGGCCGCAGCACCTCGGGCACCCGCACCGATCCGTCGGCCTGCTGGTGGTTCTCCAGAATCGCCACGATCGTGCGCGGTACGGCGCACAGCGTGCCGTTGAGCGTCGCGAGCGGCTTGACCTGCTTGCCGTCACGGACCCGGATCGACAGCCGGCGGGACTGGAACTCGGTGCAGTCCGAGGTCGACGTCAGCTCGCGGTACTTGCCCTGCGTCGGGATCCACGCCTCGCAGTCGAACTTGCGGGCCGCCGACGAGCCCAGGTCGCCGGTCGCCACGTCGATCACCCGGAACGGCAGCTCCAGTGAGGTCAGCCAGTCCTTCTCCCACTGGAGCAGCCGCCGGTGCTCGTTCTCCGAGTCCTCCGGCGCGACGTAGGAGAACATCTCGACCTTGTCGAACTGGTGCACACGGAAGATGCCCCGGGTGTCCTTGCCGTGCGAGCCGGCCTCGCGGCGGAAGCAGGGCGAGAAGCCCGCGTAGCGCAGCGGCAGCCGGTCCGCGTCGAGGATCTCGTCCATGTGGTAGGCGGCGAGCGCCACCTCGGACGTGCCGACCAGGTACAGGTCGTCCTTGTCGAGGTGGTAGACGTCCTGCGCCGCCTGGCCGAGGAAGCCGGTGCCGGCCATCGACTGGGGGCGCACCAGCGCCGGCGTCAGCATCGGGGTGAAGCCGGCCGCGGTCGCCTGGGCCATCGCCGCGTTCACCAGGGCCAGCTCCAGCAGGGCGCCGACACCGGTGAGGAAGTAGAAGCGGGAGCCGGAGACCTTGGCGCCGCGCTCCACGTCGATCGCGCCGAGCAGCTGGCCCAGCTCCAGGTGGTCCTTGGGCGCGAAGCCCTCGGCGCCGAAGTCACGGATCGTGCCGTGCTCCTCCAGCGTGACGAAGTCCTCCTCGCCGCCGACGGGCACGTCGGGGTGGACGAGGTTGCCGAGCCGGAGGAGCAGCTCCTGGGTCTCCGCGTCGGCCGCGTCGCGCTCGGCGTCGGCCGCCTTGACGTCGGCCGCGAGCTGGCCCGCCCGCTTCAGCAGCTCGGCCTTCTCGTCACCGGCGGCCTTGGGGATGAGCTTGCCGAGTTGCTTCTGCTCGGCGCGCAGCTCGTCGAAGCGGACGCCGGACGACCTGCGCCGTTCGTCGGCGGACAGGAGGGAGTCGACGAGGGCGACGTCCTCTCCACGGGCGCGCTGCGACGCGCGCACACGGTCGGGGTCCTCACGGAGCAGGCGAAGGTCAATCACGTGGTCAAGGCTACCGGTGTCGCGTTCCGGCCCACGACCCAGTATTCCGAACGGCGGCTTGTGTACCGCCGTGAGGAAATTGCGTGACGTGTCAAGAAAAGGCGCCCCTTCCCCGTAACGGGGCACCTCGGAAGCGGTGTGTTGACCCGACTCCCTTGTGGAGAACGGGATTTGGGACGGTGGTTGTCCACAGAGATCCACAGCCCCCGAAGAGTTATCCACAGGCTGTGCGGAAGATCTGTGGACTTCCTTATTGATCTTTCCCGCAAGGTCGACCGGAGGGAAGAATTCCCCGGACAAACCGGCGTGATCCCCACTTTCGGGTGGAAAGGGGTCGCCCCAAAAGATGAACCAACGGAAACGGGTGGACGAAGGGTGACCCGCGGGACGGTGGCCGCTCCCGAGGCCCACAGGCCGATTTGTCGACCTGATGCCTCCGCCGTGTCGACTTGTCCCCAGGTCGAGACGCAAGCCTGTGGATAACTTCTGTGGATAACGAAGAGGGGGAGGTCGGGCCCGTCCGGACGGCTAGAACCGGCCGTCCTGGCAGCGGGCCACCCAGTCCGCCGCCGCCATGAACTCCTCGTCCGAGGTCCCCGGCAGCCGCGGCCGTGCCTCCCGCGCCGTGATGTCCGCACGCGGGTACGAGCCCAGGAAACGCACCTGGAGACAGATCCGCTTCAGCCCCATCAGCGCCTCGGCCATCCGGCGGTCGGAGATGTGGCCCTCGGCGTCCACGCAGAAGCAGTAGTTGCCGATGCCCGCGCCCGTGGGCCGGGACTGGAGCAGCATGAGGTTGATGCCCCGGGTGGCGAACTCCCCGAGCAGATCACGCAGCCCGCCCGGATGGTCGTCGTTCTGCCACAGCACCACGGACGTCTTGTCGGCGCCGGTCGGGGCCGCGGGCCGGGCCGGACGACCCACCAGCACAAACCGGGTCTGGGCGTTCTCCGCGTCGTGGATGCCGGTCTCCAGCGGCACCAGACCGTACCGGGCCGCCGCGAACTCACCCGCGAAGGCGGCGTCGTACCGGCCCTCCTGGACCAGCCGGGCGCCGTCCGCGTTGGAGGCCGCCGACTCCCACACCGCGTCCGGGAGGTTGGTCCGCAGCCAGTTGCGCACCTGCGGCTGCGCGGCCGGATGGGCGGTGACCGTCTTGATGTCGGACAGCGCCGTCCCTGGCCGCACCAGCAGCGCGAAGGTGATCGACAGCAGCACCTCGCGGTAGATCGTCAGCGGGGCGCCCGCGACCAGCTCGTCCAGGGTCGTGGTGATGCCGCCCTCGACCGAGTTCTCGATCGGCACGAACGCGGCCTCGGCCTCCCCGCCGCGCACCGCGTCGAGCGCGGACTGCACGGAGACGTACGGGATCAGCTCCCGGGTGGCCGCCTCCGGAAGCGTGCGCAGGGCGACTTCGGTGAAGGTGCCCTCGGGACCGAGATACGCGTAGCTCGCTGGCATGCCCTCACCCTAATGGCCCTGGGCGGACCCGGCCCACGTGTCTCACGGTGGCCGCCACCCCGGAGTGAACCCGACCGCTTTCACCCCTCCAGCAGCGCCTGGCCCACGTACTCTCCCGCCCGCGCCCCGCCCGGCACCGCGAACAGCCCGCTGGCCTCGTGCCGGACGTACCGCGACAGCGCGTCGCCCCGGTCGAGCTTGCGCTGCACCGGCACGAAGCCGCGCAGCGGGTCCGCCTGCCAGCACACGAACAGCAGCCCGGCGTCCGGCGTCCCGTCCGGACCGAAGCCGTCGTGGTACGAGAACGGGCGCCGCAGCATCGCCGCGCCCCCGTTCTGGTCGGGCCGGGTGATCCGGGCGTGCGCGTTGAGCGGGACGACGTACTGGCCGCGCGCGTCGGCCTTCTCCAGGTCCATCGCGGTCGTCTCGCCGCCCCCGCTCAGCGGCGCCCCGTCGGCCTTGCGGCGCCCGATGACGTCCTCCTGCGCCCCGGGGGACAGCTTCTCCCAGTCGTCGAGGAGCATGCGGATACGGCGGACGACCGCGTAGGAGCCGTTCGCCATCCAGGCGGGTTCGCCCGGCTCGGGCACGAAGATCCGCCGGTCGAAGTCGGGCTCCGAGGGCCGGGGATTGCGGGTGCCGTCGATCTGGCCCATCAGGTTGCGGGCCGTCATGGGGTGGGCGGTGGCCCCCGGGCTGCGGTTGAAGCCGTTCATCTGCCAGCGCAGCCGGGCCGCGCTCCCCGCGTCCTTCTGGATCGCGCGCAGGGCGTGGAAGGCGACCAGGGCGTCGTCCGCGCCGATCTGCACCCACAGATCGCCGTCGCTGCGCGCCTTGTCCAGCCGGTCGGAGGAGAAGTCGGGCAGCGGGTCGAGCGCGCCGGGGCGCTGTCGTTCCAGTCCGGTCCTGCCGAAGAAGCCGTGGCCGAAGCCGAAGGTGACGGTCAGCGAGGACGGCCCGGCGTCCCGGGCCACGTCCGTGTCGTCGTGCCCGGTCGGCTCGCCCGCCATCAGCCGCTCGGCCGTCCCCGACCAGCGGCGCAGCAGCGCGACCGCCTCCTTGCGGCCCGCGCCGGGCGCCAGGTCGAAGGCCGCGAGATGGCCGCACGCCTGGAGGCCCTCGGTGATGCCGGGCTGATGTTTCCCGTGAAACATCGCGCGGTCGGCGCCCACCGAGGTCAGCGGGGTGGCCTCGGCCGGCGCCGCGGTGTAGCCCACGGCGCCGCCGGCCGCGCCGAGCACGAGCCCGGTGGCACCGGCGGTGCCGAGCAGCCGGCGCCGGGACAGGCCCGCGGAGCGTTCCGGGGCGGTGTCCGGCTCGGGGGTGATCACGTCGGGGGAGGCCGGGGTGGACTGGTCGGGCATGGTGCGGTTCAGCCGATCTGCGCGTTCTTGGACACCGTGGTCTGGTCGATGTCGGAGGTCCGCACGGTCACGGCGACCTTCCAGTCGCCGGCCATGGGGAGCTGCACTCCGCTCGCCGCCCAGTGTCCCGTGGTGATGTGGTCGGGGGTGACGGGAAGGGGGCCGATCTTCTTCGCCTCCAGGGTGAAGGCGACCTTCACCTCGGGGATGTCGAAGGGCTTCCCGCCGGGGTCCTGTACGTAGACGTGCATCTCGTTGGCGCCCACGCGCGCGGGGTCGAGGTCGATCCGCACGAGGCCCTTGCCGTTCCTGCCGCCCGTGTCGAACGGCATGTCCAGGGTGAGCGCCCCGGAGGAGTCGGCCGCCGACGAGGACGACGACGAGGCGGACTGGGCGGCCTTCGCCTCCAGTTCGGTGCGCCCCGGCTCGGTCTGGGTGAGCACGGTGGTGACGGCGAGCAGGACGACGGCGACACCCGCCTCGGCGAGCACCGAGCGGCGCAGTCCGAAGCGCTCGGCGTCGGCGTCCCGCTGCCGCTTCTGCCGCGCGGTGTCCACGGCGGCCCGCTGCCGGGCGAGCTGGGCGGCCCGCTTGCCGTCCCCGCCGGCCGCCGCCGCGGTGACCCGTTCCTTCTCGGGCTGCTTCGCCGCGGTCGTGCCGTCCGTGAGCCGTGCGGTCCAGCGCCGGGAGAAGAAGGCGAGGGCGACGAGCACCAGCACGAGGGCGATCTTGGCGAGCAGGAGCTGTCCGTACCGGGTGTCGGTGAACGCCGACCAGGCGCCGAGCTGGCGCCAGGACTGGTAGACGCCGGTGGCGACCAGGGCGAGCACCGAGCCGAAGGCGAGGCGCGAGAAGCGGCGGACGGCGGCGGACTCGACCGGGGTCTCGGCCGGCGCCCGGTACAGCGCCACCACGAGGGCGACGAGACCGCCGAGCCAGACGGCGACCGCCAGCAGGTGCACCACGTCGACCGGCATGGCGACGGCCGGCTGGAGTCCGGTGGAGGCGTGCTCGGCCATGGCCCAGCTCGCGGCGAGCCCGGCGGCGACGACGGTCCCGCCGATCGCGAGCCCGAAGGTCAGATCGCGCTTCTCCTCGTCGTCGCCTGAATCGGATGGGCGGCGCGCAGCGCCGTCGTTCAGGGTGGTGGTGGGCGACGGGTGGGCATAGGCGCCGAACAGCACCGCGATGAACAGCGCGGCGGCGGCGAGCAGCAGCAGCCGGGAGACCAGCGCGGCGCCGCTCTTGGTCTGGAGCACCTGGCCGAGCAGGTCCAGGTCGACGATGTCGCCGACCTTCCCCGACCCGGTGTAGGAGCCGCGCAGGAGCAGCAGCCAGAGGGTGGCCGCGGTCAGCGCGATCCAGCCGCCGACCACCAGCCGCTGCACGGGCCGTACCCCGGAGCCGCGCCGCCAGCAGGCGAGCACGAAGGCGGCGCCGCCCACCAGCACGATGTATCCGGCGTACGACACATAGCGGCCGAACCCGTAGAGCCAGCCGACGACCCCGCCGCCGGCCGTCTGCCCGGAGACCGAGACGCTGGTCTTGGAGGGGGCGCCCACGGAGAAGGTGTAGGCGCCCGCGACGGGATGGCTGTCGGCGGAGACGACCTGGTAGGTCACGGTGTACGTGCCGTCGCCCAGTCCGCTGTGGAGCTGCACGGCGTACGTCGTCCCGCTCACGTTCGTCGGCCCGCCGGTGTCGACCCGGTTGCCCTTGGGGTCGAGGACGCGCAGCGAGCCGCTGTTCATGGCGACCTGCTCGGAGAAGGTGAGCGACACCTGGGTGGGTGCCTTGTCGACCACCACCCCCTGGGCGGGGTCGCTGCCGGTCAGCGCGGCGTGCGCGGAGGCCGGCGCGGCACCCGCGAGGAGCGCGCCGGTGACGGCGAGCAGCAACAGCACCAGGGTGCGCAGTCGGGGGGTGATGGTCAGCGACAAGGTGGTCCCTCCCTCAGTGGCCGGTCGACGGGTTGTACGTGGCCGACTTCACCGGCATCTCGACGGTGAGGGGGCCGGATTTCGCGAACGTCAGCTTCAGCTTGATCGTTTCGCCCTGCCGGGGCGGGTGCTTCAGCTTCTCGAACATCAGATGGTTGCCGCCGCTCCTGAAGACGAGGCTGCCGTGGGCGGGCACGGTGAAGGAGCCCACCTCCCGCATCGCCCCGCCGACGGTGTCGTGCATGGTGATCTCACCGGCGTCGGCGCTGCTGACCGAGGTCAGCTCGTCCTTCGTACCGCCCTTGTTGACGACCGTGAGGAACCCGGCGGCCATGTCGGCCGACATGGGCTGCGGCATGTAGGAGGAGTTGACGGACAGGTCGGCCGCGGAGCCGCCGGAGCCGCCGCAGCCCGTGACGGCGAAGGCGAGGGCCCCCGCGAGGACGGCCCCGGCCGCGGTGGACCGCCTCACGGTGTCGCCCCCTTGACGATCCTGGGCAGGTCCTTGGTGTAGTCGTCGACGGTGGCGTCCTCGCCGTAGAGCAGATAGCCCTTGTCGGTCTTCGGGGAGAACGCGACGACCTGGGTGCCGTGGACCGAGACGGTCTTGCCGTTCTTGTCCTTGGTGGTCGGCTCGATCGCGATGCCCAGCGAGCGGGCGCCGGCCTGGATCGTCGGGAAGTCGCCGGTGAGGCCGACGAACTCCGGGTTGATGCCCTTGAGCCACTTGCCGAGTTCGGCGGGGGTGTCCCGATCGGGGTCGGTGGTGACGAACACCACGCGCAGGTCGTCCTGTTCGGCCTTGGACAGCGCCTTGTCGGCGACCGCGATGTTGTTCATCGTGAGCGGGCAGACGTCCGGGCAGTGGGTGTAGCCGAAGTAGATCAGCGTCGGCTTCCCGGCGGTCTCCTTGCGGAGGTCGTACTTCTTGCCCTGGGTGTCGGTCAGGACCAGGTCCGGCTTCTCGAACGGCTGGTCGAGAACGGTAGCGGCCTTGTCGGAGCCGGACTCCTCGGAGACCACGGCGATGGGCGACTTGTCGTCGCCGCCGCTGCCGCAGGCGGAGAGGGTCAGAGTGGCGGCGGCGAGCAGCGCGGCCGCGGCGTACGTCTTCTTGCGCATAGAAAAATGTCCCAGATGTGAGGGACCCGGAGCGCACCGGGGTCGTCCGCGGTCGGCGTACGACCCCGGTGCGCGGCGGGTTCGGAGAGGTCAGGCGCCCGCCCGCCGACGCCCGGCGACCACGCCGTACGCCAGGCCGGCCACGCCGACGACGATGCCGACCACACCGAGCACCCGTGCGGTGGTGTCGCTGTCGGAGGCGCCGGAGCCGGAGGTGTCGGCGGCCGTCTTCTCGGTCTTGTCGCTCGTGTCGGAGGCGTTCGAGGCGGCCGGCGCGCCGTGGGCGTCGTCGGTGGCGGCCGTCAGTTTGAGCACCGGGGCCGGGTTCTCCGGCTCGTCCTGGCCCTCCTGCGGCACCTCGATCCAGCGCACGACCTCCTTGTTGGAGTACGTCTGGATCGCCTTGAACACCAGCTGGTCCGTGTCCTCGGGCAGGGCGCCGACGGACAGCGGGAACTTCTGGAAGAAGCCGGGCTCGACACCCTTGCCGTCGGCGGTCCAGGTGACCTTGCTCACGGCCTCGTCGATCTTCTCGCCGTGCAGTTCGAGCGGCTTGTCGAGCTTGGACTTGGTGACCTTCACGGTCCAGCCGTCGATCGGCTGCGGCATCACCGACGCCAGCGGGTGGTCGGTCGGGAAGCTGACCTCCAGCTTGGTGGTCGACGCGTTGTCGCGCTCGTTGGGGACCTTGAAGTCGACGACGGCGTAACCGCCCTTGGCCGCGGGGCCCTCGGGCTGCACGGAGACGTGGGCGAACGCGGGGGCGGAGACGGCGAGGACGGCCGTGCCCGCGACGGCGACGGCTGCGGCGATACGAGAAGCGTTCATGGGGATGCACTCCACTTCGAGTGAGTTCCGGTGTGGGGGAGGGCCGCGCGCGGTCGGTCGGTCGTGCGCGCGCGTGCCGTGCCGCGCGACGGCGGCCGGCTCCCGTCCGGAACCCGGACTCGGTGGGTGGTCGCGTCGCGTCAGGCGGCGAGGAGGAACGCGGCGGCGGGCGGGCCGCGCCGGATCACCGTGTGCTGGAGTGCGGTGGTGTGCGGTGCGGGTGGTCCGTCGTCGGCGGTGCGCCGTGGACCACGGAGCGCCTCGGGAGCGGCGGGCAGTCCACCGCACAGGGCGCGCACCAGGGTGAACGCCGCGCGCAGGGACCGTACGAGCGCCGTCTCGGCGACCCCGTGGGCCGACAGCTCGATCAGCCGCAGCAGGGCCAGGTCGCCGTGGCGCAGCACCCAGCCGGCGGCGACCGCGGCGAGGACGTGCGCGAGCAGCATCGGCAGGGACGGCAGGAGCTGTGTCCAGGAACCGCCCGTCGCCGTGGTGTGGTGCATGCCGCCCATGTCCGTGCCGGACGCGTCGATCAGGCGCGCGTCGGTCAGCAGGCGGTAGGCGTGCGCCGGGCTGATCGCGGCGGCGCCGGTTCCGCAGACGAGCCGCGCGGCCCGCTCGACGAGAGCGGCGTCGCTCAGACCGGACACGGAGGCGGGGGAGCCGGACGGCAGGACGGCGGAGGGCAGAACGGCGGCCATGGACGGCATGGACGCCATCGAACCCGCCGATCCCATGGAACCCATGGAACCCATGGAACCTGTGGACCCCATGGGCATCGAACCGGAGGCGGCGGCCATGGCCCCGTGCTGCCCGAGCCCGAACAGCGTGTGCAGCGCGGTCTGGCCGAGCGCGAGCACCGTTGCGATCCCCGGCAGCGAGCGCGCCCGCCCGGCGAGCGGCACCACGAGCACCAGCGTGCCCAGGAAGCCCGCGCCCAGCGTCCACAGCGGGACGGAGACGCAGGAGGCCAGGGTGTGCCCCGCGGCGGCCAGCACGACACAGACCGCGGCGAACACCGCGGCCCGCAGTACCCGGAGTCCCGCTCCGGAGCGCGTCGTGCGCCAGTGGGGGGCAGTCATGGCGTCGCACATCATCCCACTGGCCCCAGACGCGTCACATGGCGGGGCCGAAACTGGCTTCCTTACACCGTTTCTTGGCCGGACGCATCCCCCGGATGGGCGGTCGCCCGCCGTTGATGTGCTTATGGACGCGCCTGGGCGGCAATACGTATCGGTATGTCGAGCCGCGGCCAGGAGGCTGGAGCATGAGCATCTGGTGGTCACTCCATCTGCGCCGCGAGGCAGCGAGCGTTCCGCTGGCCAGACGGCTGCTGATGGGAACGATGGAGACGGCGGGTGTGGACCCGGACATCTCCTACGACCTCTCCGTCGCCCTCAGCGAGGCGTGTGCCAACGCCGTCGAGCACGGCGGGACCGGTGTTCGCGGCGGTTCGTCCGAGGCGTACCGGGTCACGGCCTACCTCGACGGCGAGAAGTGCCGCATCGAGGTGGCCGATTCGGGACCCGGGTTCGTGCGCGCGCCCGGCAGAGCGCCGCGCCCGGACGCCGAGAACGGGCGCGGGCTCGGCCTGATCCACGAACTCGCGGACCACGTCCACATCGGTGCCAAGCCGGGTCTCGGCGGCACGATCGTGAGCTTCGACAAAATCCTCAAATGGAAAAAGGACCCGTCCCTGCTCACGGCCTGACCGTGCCGCCCGCGGAACTCGCCGCCGATGTGACCCTGCGGCTCGTCACCTCCGCCGACGCCGCCGCCCTCAGCGCCGCGTACGTCGGCAACCGCGCCCACCTCGCACCGTGGGAACCGCGCCGCCCCGAGTCGTTCTTCACACCCGAGGGGCAGGCCGAGCGCATCGCGGCCCGGCTGCGGGAGTTCGCCGAGGGCGCCGCGGTGCCGTGGGTCCTCGTGTCCGGGGAGCGGATCGTCGGGACGATCACGCTGACCGGGATCACACGGGGCCCCTTCTGCAGCGCCCACCTCGGCTACTGGATCGCCGCCGACCGGCAGAACCGCGGACTGGCCGGCGCGGCGGTGCGGAGCGTGTGCGGGACCGCGCGGGACGAGGTCGGGCTGCACCGCATCGAGGCGTCGACCCTCGTCACCAACACCGCCTCCCAACGGGTGCTGACGAAGTGCGGCTTCGAGCCCATCGGCACGGCCCCGCGCTATCTGCACATCGACGGCGCGTGGCGGGACTGCCGGCTGTTCCAGCGCGTCCTGCACGACCGGGACCCGGCACTCTGACGACGGAACGGCCGGGTGCCCTCGGGGCACCCGGCCGTTCCGTGCGGTCGTGCGGTCAGCCCTTCAGCGCGGCCATCCAGGACTCGACCTCGTCGGAGCGGCGCGGCAGGCCCGCCGAGAGGTTCCGGTTGCCGTCCTCCGTCACGAGGATGTCGTCCTCGATCCGCACGCCGATCCCCCGGTACTCCTCCGGCACGGTCAGGTCGTCGGCCTGGAAGTACAGGCCCGGCTCCACCGTGAGCACCACCCCGGGCTCCAGCGTGCCCTCCACGTACGTCTCGGTCCGCGCGCCGGCGCAGTCGTGGACGTCCATGCCGAGCATGTGCCCGGTGCCGTGCAGCGTCCAGCGCCGCTGGAGCCCCAGGTCGAGCACCCGCTCCACCGGACCCTCGACCAGCCTCCACTCGACGAGCCGCTCGGCGAGCACCCGCTGGGCGGCGTCGTGGAAGTCCCGGTACTTGGCGCCCGGCTGCACGGCCGCGATGCCGGCCTCCTGCGCGTCGTACACGGCGTCGTAGACCTTCCGCTGGATCTCGCTGTACGTGCCGTCGATCGGCAGCGTGCGCGTGACGTCCGCGGTGTAGAGGCTGTGCGTCTCGACGCCCGCGTCCAGCAGCAGCAGGTCACCGGAGCGGACCGGGCCGTCGTTGCGCACCCAGTGCAGCGTGCAGGCGTGCGGCCCCGCGGCGCAGATGGAGCCGTAGCCGACGTCGTTGCCCTCCACGCGGGCGCGGAGGAAGAACGTGCCCTCGATGTAGCGCTCGCTGGTCGCCTCGGCCCGGTCGAGGACCTTCACGACGTCCTCGAAGCCGCGCACGGTCGAGTCGACGGCCTTCTGGAGCTCGCCGACCTCGAACTCGTCCTTGACCAGCCGCATCTCGGACAGGAAGACCCGCAGTTCCTCGTCGCGCTCGGCGGTGACCTTGTCGGTCAGCGCGGCCTCGACGCCGGCGTCGTAGCCGCGCACCACCCGCACCGGCCCGCCGGCCGCGCACAGCCGGTCCGTCAGCTCGCGCACGTCCGAGGCCGCGATGCCGTAGAGCGCCTCGGACTCGGTGAGGGAGTGGCGGCGGCCGACCCACAGTTCGCCCTGGCCGGAGAGCCAGAACTCGCCGTTCTCGCGGTCGGAGCGCGGCAGCAGGTAGACGGTCTCGGTGTGACCGCCCCCGGTGGGCTCCAGGACCAGGACGCCGTCCTCGGTCTGGTCACCGGTGAGGTAGACGTACTCGACGGATGCCCGGAACGGGTAGTCGGTGTCGTTGGAGCGGGTCTTCAGGTTGCCCGCGGGGACCACGATGCGCTCGCCGGGGAAGCGGGCGGAGAGCGCGGCCCGGCGGCGCGCGGTGTGGGCGGCCTGCTCGACCGGCTTCAGGTCGCGCAGCTCCGTGTCGGCCCAGCCGGACTTCATGTTCTCGGCGAGCTCGTCGGAGACGGCCGCGTACAGGCCGTTCTTGCGCTGCTTGATCGGCTCTTCGGCCTCGGTCTCCGGGGTCTCCGGAATGAGCTCGTCGGCCACGGTCATCCTCCTCGGTACGGTTTGGAATCCTCCCCGCGCCCTGGACGACGTCGGCTCCGTTCGAGCAGGGGGACGACCTCATCGTACGGTCGTGCGGGGAAATGCCCAGGGAGGGCCGGGGCGGCCTGCCCGATCAGGGGACCGTGATGCCCGAATGCGCGCGCGGGACTGACCGTCCGTTCAGTCGCCGCTCGTCCGGGGCGTGCGCGCCCGCCCGCTCGAGCCGTGGCGCCCGCTCATCAGAGGCGTGTGCGCCCGCTCACTCGAAGCGCGCGGCCAGCAGTACGACGTCCTCGGTGCTGTCCGCGGTGTCCAGCCCGTCCGGCAGCACGGCCCGCAGCACGTGGTCGGCGACGGCCCCGGGGTCGTCGCGCACGGACCTCGGCACCCCGGCCGCCGCCGCGTGCAGCCGGGCGAAGGCGCGGTCGGTGGCGTCGCCGGTACGGTGCAGCAGCCCGTCCGTGTAGAGCAGAACCGTCTCTCCGGGTTCGGCCCGGAACTCCACGCTCGGCGCCTCCCAGCACGCGAGCATCCCCAGCGGCGCGGACACGGAGGTCTCCGCGAACTCGGTGCGCCGCTCGCCGATCAGCAGCGGCGGGCTGTGCCCGGCACCGGCCAGCGTGATCCTGCGCAGCGCGGGTTCGCAGTACGCGAACAGCGCGGTCGCCGAACGGGCGGGCTCGGTCAGCCGCATCAGCAGTTCCAGGTCGGACAGCACGGCGACCGGGTCCTCGCCCTCCATCACCGCGTACGCCCGCAGCGACGCGCGCAGCCGGCCCATCGCGGCGACCGCGCTCGGGCCGGACCCGGTCACCGAGCCGACGGCGAGACCGAGCGCGGCGTCGGGCAGCGGCAGCGCGTCGTACCAGTCGCCGCCGCCGCGCGGTCCGGTGCGGTGACGGGCGGCGAGCTGCACGCCGGGCACCCGGGGCAGCCGGGAGGGCAGCAGTTCGTCGGCGACGGTCGCCATGCAGGCGCGCGTGCGCTCCAGTTCGACCAGCCGGGCCAGGTGCTCGGTGGCGTAACGGACGTACAGGCCGACGAGATGGCGCCGGCGCTCGTGCGGTTCGGCGGGTTCGTCGTACAGCCACACCGCGGCGCCGAGGCGTCCCGCGCCCTCGGTGGACAGGGGAAGGGCGTAGCTGGCGGCGTAACCGAGGCGGGCGGCGACCTCGCGGTGACGGGGGTCGAGTCCGTCCTCGGCGAACAGGTCGGGGCGGACGATCTCGCCGTCGCCGCCGGGGAGTCCGGCCGCGGTGTCGAGGAGCCTGCCGTGCGGGAGGCAGCCGCGCGGCACGGTCTCGATGTGGCCCAGGTCGGCGTGGCCGAGACCGAGACCGAGCGTGGTGCGGGGACCCTCGCCGTCGTCCGGTTCCAGGACGACGAGACCGCGCCGGGCGCCCACCAGGGCGGCTCCGGCTCGCAGGAGTTCGTGGAGGGCGCCGTCCACCGACTCGGTGCGGACCAGGCGTTCGGTGAGTTCGTGCAGCGTCGTCAGGTCCGAGACCCAGCCGGCCAGCCGGTCCTGGAGGACGGTGCCCGGTGCCGGGGCGGTGGGAGCCGGGACGGGAGGGGCGCCCGGGACGGGTGGGGCGGGCGCGACAGTGTGTGCGGGCGGGGGCAGCGTTGAATCGATTCCAGCCACTTTCGGAGGGTGCGGGGCGTTCATGGCGTCCGGCCTTCAGACCGGTGCGTATTGCTCAGAAGCATCGCAAACCCCCATGTCATTCTGCGCCGCTAGCAGTGTCTCCACATGTACACGCACTCGAGAGGGGATGTCCAGCATTGTCCTGCGGGGATTCCTGGTGTCCATGGGGCACCGGAGGGATTCCGCAGCACCCCTTGCGTCACGGCGAAGTTGGCTTGAAACTGCCTCGGGTATCGGTTCATTGCGGTCGACTGGCCCTGCTCCACGGAGCGTCACAGCGGTCGTGATGGGTACGTACTCGGAGAAGGCCAGGGGTGGTTGGGAACCGCCCGGAACCTGGCGATGGACCCGGGCGTCATAGCCACCGACGACCGTGCCCCATCCTCCCGTGGCGGAGGCGGAGAGAAACTCGGTACGGCGAAACGCCAGACTTCGCCACCCCACGCCACGGCCGTGCTTTTGATGGACGCAGTATTGGATGCGGACACGGCCACGCTCGACCCTTCGGGGTTCCCCCTGTGCGGAACAGGGGTGTGATGCGCCAACAGGTACGCACAGTGAAGTGATCGACACATGGTGTGATGTGGTCCTCGGTGTTGCCAGCGGTGCAACGGAAAGGAACGAGCGCTCATGCGCGAGATCCTCGGAAAGCGACGCAGGCTCCTGTCCAGGCGGAACGGCGGAAGGTCCGAGCTGCTCGGCGCGGCCCTGACGTTCGCGACGGAATGGCAGTGGCCCGTACTCCCGGGTGTGGCTCAGGACCCGCAAGGGCGGGCGCGCTGCGCGTGCCCCGACCCGGAGTGCACGGTGCCGGGCGCGCATCCCTTCGACCCCGGCCTCCTCGCGGCCACCACCGACGAGCGCATGGTGCGCTGGTGGTGGAACAACCGGCCGGCCGCGCCCATCGTGCTCGCCACCGGCGGCACGGCCCCCTGCGCGGTCAGCCTGCCCGCCCCCGCGGCGGCCCGCGCCCTCGAAGCGCTCGACCGGCGGGGCATGCGCCTCGGCCCGGTCGTCGCCGCGCCCACCCGCTGGGCGATCCTCGTCAAGCCGTACTCCATGGAGCAGTTGGGTGAACTCCTCTACGCCAAGGACTTCGTGCCCGGCTCGCTCCGCTTCCACGGTGAGGGCGGTTACCTCGCCCTGCCGCCGTCCGAGACCGGTCAGGGCGCCATCCGCTGGGAGCGCGCTCCGCTGCCCGGTTCGGCCTCGCCCTGGGTCCCCGACGTGGAGGCCGTGGTGGACGCCGCGGTCGACGCGCTCACTCGTACGGGTGTGAGCCAGCCCGAGCTGTAGGGGTGTCGGGCGCGCGCGAACCGCTCGCCCCTCCCCGCTCGTTATCTTCCGGTGCATGAACGTGCGCCTGCCCCTCCTCGCGGGTCTCGCGGTCCTCGCGCTCGCACTGCTCCTGGCCGTCGCGTCCGCGGGGTCCGGGGAGGACGGGGGGCGGCCCGCCGTACGCCGATCGGCGCAGATCCCCGCCGGTGAACCGGCGTACGGCACCTCGTACGACGGGACGAGCCGCGGCGCGCAGGACGGCCGGAACTCCTCGCCCGCGGCGCCCGGTCGGGACCGTCACCAGGACCCGGTTCCCGTCACCACCGCCCGCTGCGGTCCCGAACTCTCCTCCCCCGAAGGCGTCGAGGCGCAGACCTGTGTGCTGGCGCGCGGCGGGACCACCTGGGCGCGTGCCTACTACCGCAACACCAGTGGCCGGACCCTGGAGTCGGTGCTGAGCCTCATGGGACCCGGAGGCCGCTCGGTGCGGCTGGACTGCCCCGTGAGCGCCGACGACGAGCCGGGTGCGTGCGAGACGCCCCGGGAGCGTTCACGGGCCGTCCTGGGGGCGTACACGGCCGTTACTGAGTTCGTCTCGCGCGGTGGGGCGGGGCCGCTGCTGCTGCGGTCGGGGAGTGACGCCGAGAGGGGCAACTCCGAGGCGTTCGACGGGAGTTGACGGAGCGGTACATTCCGCCCAGGAACCCCCGGACACAGAAAGACCCGGTTGCTGGCGACGGGGGATGCACCAGCAACCGGGCTACTGGAACGGTAACAAGAGATCGGCGGTTAGCAAATTCGATCTCGGCTATTCGGACACCGATATGCCTGTCACATCGGGGAGTTGTGACAGGAGTCACCCGATTCAACGGCTCGGCCGCAGCTGACCGACCGGTCAGCCACGGCCCGTCCGTCAGCTGAGCGTGACCTGCCGGTTGGTCAGCCCGCCACGCGCGCGGCGCTCGTCCGCCGTGAGCGGCGCGTCCGAGGCCAGAGCGGCCGCGAGGCGCTCGGCGAACTCGGCGGCCGGCTTCTCCACGTCCTCGGCGGTGACCCCGCTCGGCAGGTCCCACACCGGCACGGTCAGCCCGTGCGCCCGGAAGGAGCCGACCAGTCGGGTGCCCTCGCCGAGGCTGGAGCGGCCCGCCGCGTGCAACCGCGCGAGAGCGTCCAGAAGCCGCTCCTCCGGATGCGGCATGACCCAGCGCAGATGGTTCTTCTCCGGGGTCTCGCACCAGTACGCGGCGTCGACGCCGGCCAGCTTGACCGTCGGGATGGCGGCCTCGTTGGCCCGCTCGAGGGAGGCGGTCACGTCGGGCGTGGCGTTCTCCGGCTCCGGGACCCAGAACTCGAACCCGGTGTGCACGACTGGCTCGAACACGCCCTCCGGGTCGAGGAGGTCCTGGAGCCGGGGGCCGTCGGCGGGCGCGCGGCGGCCCTGGACGGGTGTGCCCGGCTCGGCGACGAGGGCGCGCCGGAGGGTGTCGGCGAGGTCGCGGCTGATGTCGCCCGACGCCGTGTCGTTCTGGAGGCCGAGGAGCACCGAGCCGTCGTCGCGGCGCAGGGCGGGCCAGGCCATCGGCAGCACCGTGGCCAGCGTGACGGAGGGGACGTCCTCGGGCAGGCCGTCCCGCAGGGACAGCTCGGCCGTGGCGGCGGGGACCAGTTCGCGCAGCGCCACCCAGTCGCTCTCGCCGGCCAGGCCCTCGAACGGGCGCTGCACCAGCTCGGTCACGGCGTGCGCGGCGGCCCGGCCGTGGCACGCCTTGTACCGGCGGCCGCTGCCGCAGGGGCAGGGTTCGCGGGCGCCGACCACCGGGAGTTCACCGTCCACGACGTGGGCGCGCGGCGCGGCGCCGGTCTGCGGCCGCTTGGCCTTCGTCTGGGGTCGCTTCTTGGCCATCTTGGGTGTCTCCCGGGTACGGCTCGGCTGGTACTGGCGGGAGCCTAGCCGTTCGCGCGTTGGCCTACGGGAACCTGTGGACAACGTGAACGGGACCGGCGTCGGGTGCTGGGCGGACGGGCCGCCGCGGGGGCTGTCGTGGGGCCGCTGCGGGGCTGTTGTGCGGCCGGATCCGGCGGGGCCGGGGCGCCGGTTCGTCCCGGGAACGGTGTCCCGGCCGGGCGGGTCGGCTCAGTCCAGGTCGTCGAACGCGTCCGCGAGGTCCAGCTCGGGGAGGATGCGGACCGACGGCGACGTGACGCGCGTAGCGAAACGGTGGTGGCGCGGTGCGGCGTCCGGATCGTGGACGTCGTCGTGGACGACGACCCAGACGGTGACCTCGCCCCGGATGTCGTCCCGGACACCCCAGTCGTCGGCCAGCGCGGTGATGATGTTCAGCCCCCGGCCGCCGTGCGCGGTCACGGAAGGGGTGGCCGGGGCCGGGCGGGTGGGCCCGCCGCCGTCCGTCACCTCGACCGTCAGCCGGCCGCGCCGGTCCACGTGCCACGCGGCCCGGACGTCGCCGTCACCGGCCTGTGCGTCGCCCAGGGGGCGACCGTGCTTGCATGCGTTGCTCAAAAGTTCGGAAAGGATCAACAGGGCGTCGTCGATGACCGATTCCGCCACACCGCCGGTGCGCAACTGGTCGCGCATGCGATGTCTCGCTTCCCCCACGCCCGCAGGGCCATGGGGTACGGCCATGCTCGACGACGTGGGCACCTCCTGTGCCACCACCAACGCCACCCCCGAGACCTCCTTCGCCCCACGCCACGGTGTGGATGCCCCATCGGCCTGGGCCGGAAACCGGCCAAGGTGGGTCCGGTGACGCATTCGCAACGATCGAACACGTCCCGAACGCGCCGGAGCACTCCCCGTGAAGGGGTGGCTGGATTTATGCGGTGCGAACCGCTTGGAGGATGGGACGGATGTGACTCCCGGGTCAAGAGGGACGTACGAGTCTTTCTGGACCCGGGGCGTGTTTCTCACCGGAGCCGGGCGGTCCTCAAGGGCGCGCCGGCGTACGGGTGTGCCTGCGTACAGGTGTGCCTGCGTATGGGTGTGCCGGTGAACCGGCGTGCCGCGCCCGGCGGACTCGGCTCAGCGGCCCAGTTGCCGCAGCACCGCGCGCGGGCGGTTGGTGATGATGGCCTCGACGCCCAGTTCCACGCAGAGGTCGACGTCCTCGGGCTCGTTCACGGTCCACACGTGCACCCGGTGGCCGGCGTTCCGCAGGCGCTCGATGTAGGCCGGGTGGTTGCGCACGATCCGGATGGAGGGGCCGGCGATCCCCACGCCGGCCGGCAGCCGTCCGTCGCGCAGCCGCGGCGAGACGAACTGCATCAGGTACACCGTCGGCATCGTCGGCGAGACCGCCCGTACCCGGTGCAGGGAGCGCGCCGAGAAGCTCATGATCCGCACGGGCGACTCGGCGGCGGAGGCGGGCGCGTCCAGCCCGAACCGCTTCAGGAGCAGCAGCAGCCGCTCCTCCACCTGTCCGGCCCAGCGGGTGGGGTGTTTCGTCTCCACGGCCAGCTCCACCCGCCGTCCGGCGTCCGCGATCAGCTCCAGCAGTCGTTCCAGGGTGAGTACGGAGGTGTCCGCGCGGTCGGCGGGATGCTCCACCCAGTCGGGTTCCTCGTCCCGCGCGCGCCAGCTCTCACGGGTCTTCCAGGCGCCGAAGTCCAGGGCCGCGAGTTCGGCGAGCTCCAGGGCCGAGACGGCGCCGCGGCCGTTGGACGTACGGTTGACGCGACGGTCGTGGACACACACCAGATGGCCGTCCGCGGTGAGCCGGACGTCGCATTCGAGGGCGTCGGCGCCGTCCTCGATCGCCTTCTTGTACGCGGCGAGGGTGTGCTCGGGTGCGTCCTCGGAGGCGCCGCGGTGGGCGACGACCTGGACGGCGGGGCGTGCTGCGTGGGTCACCGCGTCATGGTGCCATCACCAGGGGGTACGCGTGGGAGCGTGAGCGCGTACGTGAAGCGAACGGAGGCGCGGACGCCTTCCTAAATGGAATGCTTGTCGGAAAAGACCTATATAAAGGCTGACCCCGGACCCACAGGCACGGCTTATGGTGCTCTGACGGCCCGTGGGAAAAGCTGACGTCAGACAAAAGCACATGCACAGCTGCATCGCGCCGGACCGAGCGCAAGCGTGAATGAGCGTGACCGAGTGCGACCGAGAACAACAGCCGTGGATCGAGGAGAAGAGCTGTGAGCACCGAGAACGAGGGCAACCCGGTACCCCCGGCCCCTTCCGCACCTCCCGTGCCGATGGCATCTCCCGCTGCTTCCCCGCAGGCAGCCGCGCCCGACGGAGGCACGCCGACGACCCCGCTCCCGCCCGTGCCGCCGGGCGCCCCCGGGGCGCCGGAGTACGGTCGACCGGGCGCTCCCGGTGCGCCGGAGTACGGCCAGGCGCCGGCCGCGCACATGTCGGGGGAGCCGGGGGACACCCCGCACCCCATGGGCAACCCCTATCCCGCGGGCCCCGCACCGGCCGGTCCCGCGCCCGCCGGACCCACGGGCCCCGCCCCGGACGGCTCCTGGCCGCCCCCGCCGCCCGCCACGCCCGCCTACGCGGACGGCGGCGCCGGTGCGGGCCACGGCGGCTGGGGCTCGTCGTACCAGCCGCCGGCCCCCAAGCCGCGCAACGGCCGCGGCGGGCTGATCGCGGCCGTCCTGGTCGCCGCGCTGGTCGCGGGCGGGCTCGGCGGCGGCCTCGGCTACACGCTGGCCAAGGACAACGACAACGGCGGCTCCACCACCGTCTCCGCGTCCGACAGCGGCAGTGCCTCCCAGGTCAAGCGCTCACCGGGCACGATCGCGGCGGTGGCGGCCAAGTCGCTGCCCAGCACCGTGACCATCGAGGCCGAGTCCACCAGCGGCGAGGGCGGCACCGGCACCGGGTTCGTGTTCGACACCCAGGGCCACATCGTCACCAACAACCACGTGGTGGCCGACGCCGTCGACGGCGGCAAGCTGACGGCGACGTTCCCGGACGGGAAGAAGTACGACGCCGAGATCGTCGGCCACGCACAGGGCTACGACGTCGCCGTCATCAAGCTCAAGAACGCCCCGTCGGACCTCAAGCCGCTCGCGCTCGGCAACTCGGACAAGGTGGCCGTCGGCGACGAGACGATCGCGATCGGCGCCCCCTTCGGGCTGTCCAACACGGTCACGACCGGCATCATCTCCGCGAAGAACCGCCCGGTCGCCTCCAGCGACGGCAGCGCGTCCAGCAAGGCGTCGTACATGAGCGCCCTGCAGACCGACGCGTCGATCAACCCGGGCAACTCCGGTGGTCCGCTGCTCGACGCGAGCGGCGCGGTCATCGGCATCAACTCCGCGATCCAGTCGAGCAGCAGCGGCGGGCTCGGCGGCTCCGGGCAGTCCGGCTCGATCGGCCTCGGCTTCGCCATCCCGATCAACCAGGCCAAGTACGTCGCCCAGCAGCTGATCAAGACCGGCAAGCCGGTGTACGCGAAGATCGGCGCGTCCGTCTCCCTGGAAGACGGCACGGGCGGCGCGAAGATCACGGACCAGGGCGCGAGCGGGTCCGACGCGGTCGAGGCGGGCGGCCCCGCCGCGGCGGCCGGCCTCAAGCCGGGCGACGTCATCACCAAGCTCGACAACCAGGTGATCGACTCCGGCCCGACGCTGATCGGCGAGATCTGGACCCACAAGCCGGGCGACAAGGTGACCATCACCTACAAGCGGGGCGGCCAGGAACGCACGGCCCAACTCACCCTCGGCTCCCGCGTCGGCGACAGCTGACCCCCGACCACGCTCCCCGAACGGTTAGTCTTGTCCCCGCGCCGCCCGTCCGGCGACGCGGGGTGGGTTGCCCGAGCGGCCTAAGGGAACGGTCTTGAAAACCGTCGTGGCAGCGATGTCACCGTGGGTTCAAATCCCACACCCACCGCAGTGGCATACGGCCCCTGACCAGCATGTTTGGTCGGGGGCCGTTGCCGTTCGGAGTGCCCGTCGCACACCGCTGTTCCCCGTGGTCTCCCGCCCTATCGGGCACGGATGGGGCACACGGAGGGCACGGCGAGCGACGCTTGGGCCATGCGCCTGGCGCACGGCGCTTCATGCGTGGGGTGAGCGATCAGCGATTGATCGGGATCTCGTACACGATCTCGCAGTGGGCTGTGGGGACGACGATGTCGGCCGTCTCGACGGGCCTGCCTTGGTCGCTGTAGTAGGTCCGCCGGATGTGGGTGACCAACGCGGCCTTCTGGATGCCGAGTAGCGACGCCTCCTCGGCGGTCGCCGTTCGCGGCTCGGGCTGCTCCACAGCGTGGCTGACGGTAACTCCGATGGCCGCCATGCGGTTCACGACTCCGGCCCCGGCGTGCGGGCCGCCCTCGGGAAGGACGACGAGAGAGCCCGCGGTGAGGTCGTACGGCTCCCAACTCGTGGACAGCTGCACCGGCTTGCCGTCCGCCAGGAACTCGTACGTCGTCCGGACGCACAACTCGCCCTCGGCGATCCCGAGTCGCGTGGCGATCTCGGCAGGAGCCGGCACCTTGGCATCTGTACGGCTCTCCCAATCGCCCTGTCGGCCAACGGCGTTCATGTCGGCGCGGAACGGCGATCCGCTGGGCTGCTCCCGTGCCGACGACCGAACGACCCGCACTCGCTGTCGCGGCTCGGCGACGTACGTACCTGAACCGGCCCGCCCCTCCAACACGCCCTGAGAGATCAGCAACTCCTGAGCTCTGCGGACCACGTTCTCGCCCACGCCGTACTCCTGGCCGATCTGGGCGCGGGAGGGCAGACGGTCGCCCGGCTCCCATGCGTGCTCCGCGATGCGCTGCCGAAGCTCGTCGGCGATGCGGAGGTAGGGCGGCTGCTCAGGCATATGGAAAATCTAGTCCACTAGCTCTAATCTAGTTAACTAGCTTCACTCAAAGTGATCGCTGGTGACGGAGGCTGTCCTGTGCCCGCTTCGGGATTTAGCGCGGCGGCCCTCGCCGCCCGGCTGTCCGCCCTCGGGCTTCTCACACGAGTGAAGGAATACGCCCGGCACACGTCGGTGGAGGCCGAGATCCCGGACGCGCTCTCCGCCGAGTTATGGCGGGAGGTCCTGGACGTGGTCGCTGAGGCCGACAGATTCGGGCTCCTCGCCACCAGCTTGAACGGCCGCACCCTATGGGCGGTCGTACGCAGAACGGTCCCCACGACGGGCGATGTCGGGGGACCGGGAGATCAGCGATAGGAGCTGACCAGCGTGCTCAACCGTATCCGCCGCGTCCTTGCCCTCACCAGAGCGCGGCCCCTCCCCAAGGGCAGGCACCGCCGCCCCTTACCGCCCTCTGCCGCCTCTCCTGGGGCTACGGACTCCTCGACCCTCGTGCTCGGCCGGGCCCCCGCGGTGGCAGACCACCAACAGCCACTCAAGGGGGAGGACGTTGCCCTCGTCCGTCCCTACGTCCTGGCTTGGGATGCACGGATGCGGGCGTCGCGGCGGCCTGTGGTCGTGGCGCCCCATCTCTCGGGCTACGCCTGGTCGACGCTCGTAGGGGCCCACTGATGCCGCCACGCACCGTAGACGACCCTGCCCACGCCTACCGCTCCGATGCCTGCTGCATCGGTACGCACCTCGTCTGCGCGGAGTCCTCCCCGGCCATGGCGCCGGCCGACGTGCCGGTGATCTACGAGGCGTGCGACTGCCCGTGTCACGCCGAGCGCGACCGCTCCGGCATCAAGGCGGTGGCCCAGTGAAGGAACGACTTCCTGGCGGCGCCCTGGTCGTCAACATCGAAGTCACCTCGACCACAGTGCAGCGCGGCGACATCATCCACCTGGGGGGCCGAGCCTGCCGGGTGCGGGACCTGTTCCAACTCCCCCAGGGTGCAAAGCAACTCGTCTTCGAGTCGGGTGAACTCCTGACCATTCACACGTGCACCCGCCTCGCCGTCATGCGCACCCTGAGGGAACGGTGACCGGAACAGTGCCGCGCCACCACGACATCGCCGACGACCTCAGGCAACAGATCACGACCGGTCGCATCCCGCCTGGCGAACGCCTGCCGTCCGAATTCGTCCTGGCCGAGCGGTACGCGGTCAGCACGGTCACCCTGCGCCGTGCCCTCGCGGCACTCCAGGGCGAGGGCCTCGTAGAGAAGATCCACGGCAAGGGCAACTTCGTCCGCCGCCCCCACCGCAAGATCATGTACGTCGGCGGCTGGGGAACGCTCGACCCTTGGACCGCTGCCGAACCCGCGTTGCGCGTCTCCGTCCGCAGCAGCACTGTCCCGGCTGACGGCGATCTGGCGGCCTTGCTGAAGGTGCCCTTGGGCAGCCCCCTCGCCGAGTTCTCATGCCTCAGCACCGAAGGGGAGACACCCCACGGCCTTGCCAAGATCTACATGCCGCGCGACCTGGCTCCTGCTGCCGTACTCGACGGCGACTCCGCCGACCGCCAGGCGTTCACCCGCTTCGCCCTCCTCGGCCCGCAGCCGGCCGCCACCCGGGAGACGGTGTGCACCCGCTCACCGACACCGGACGAATCTTCGGCCCTCCGAATCGGCACCGCAGCCCCGGTCCTTGCGGTCACCCGCGTGTCGACCGACTTCGCAGGCCGAGTCGTGGAAGCGGCGCTCCTGGCATTCCCCGGGGACCGAGTCGACGCGGTCTTCACCACGCACCACGCGAACGACGAGAGGCAGACGTCAGGATGACGCCACCGAAGGAACTCCGGCTCCTCCCGTGGTCGGGCCCGGAAGGCAAGCCCTGCTATCTGAGCACCGACGACCGGGACGGCTACATGTCCCGTCTGGCCGACAACGTCGGGTCCATCCAGATCGGTTCGGCGGCACAGCTGTTGAACCTCGCCTCTGACCTGCTCGACGACAAGAAGGCGGGCCTGGACGACATGCGGCGGCTGACGCGCGAACTGACCTGCTCCCTGCGGGACGTCCTCCGCATTGCGACCAGCCGCGGTGACCTCCTGGCGGTGAGCGAGCCGCACGACACTTGATCCGCGCTGGGGCGAGTACTACTCGCCCCCTGAAACCTGCTCGGAGGGGGAGGAGATCCCGATCACCCAGGGATTTCCTCCCCCTCCGAGCTATGCCAGCCTGCTGATCCTCAGCTGACGAAAGTCAGCCACGACGGCGGGTGCGCCGACCGACCACGCGCGCGTGTGCCTCGCTGCACCCCCACAGGCCGCCACCACGCTGCCAGCTCTGTCGCCCCAGAGCAGCCACAACGGGCCGGCACGTACTGACGGCGCTTGAGCCACCAGCTTGGGAAGCTGCGGTCATTTAGGCCGGGTCGGCTGCTGCGCTGGGTGCGGTCAAGTCACCCGGAGCTCCCGTGAGTGTCAGAGGAACGTGGAAGCATGGAGCTGTGAGCGGGGTAGACACAGTCAGAGGTATTGCCTATCAGCAGGCTCAAGCTGTCTTGGCGGCAGTAGGACTGCTTGAGGATCCAACCCTCGGCAGCATCCGCGTGGAAGGCTCTGACGACGCCGTCGACATTGAGCTGTTCAACCGCGACGGGACAGTGCGACACGCCAAACAGGTCAAGGTGCGTGCCCCCGACTACACATGGGGTGAAACGGCACTGCTTGCTGTCTTGAAACGTTGGGCAGTGCTCCCCGACGCCGAGCACGCAACTTTCGAGTTCCTCACAGACGGCCGCCTCGGTCCCAGTGGCCAACGTGTACAGCAAGCACTTGAAGAGGCTGCGCAAGGGCGTACCGCTTCCCTTGCTCAGCTCCTGGGAACGGGCGTCAACGATGCCGTGTGCGTCGCGCTTGGAAGAGCGAGCATCCGCCAAGACCCGTACAACACTGGTGCGCTGCTGGTGCGCGCTGAGAGCCAGGTTGCTGAGATGCTCCCCTCTGCGCGAACAGAGGAAGATCTCCGACAGCAGGCGACTGGAGCCGTCGACCGCCTTTTCCGTTCTCTGTTCGACTATGCAAGCAACTCAGACGCTCGGCTGCGTATCATTGACCGCCAGATCATTGCCGCATTGCTTGGAGTGCCAGCTAACCAAACGCCCGCTCAGAGATGGCCAACTACCAAAGCACGATACCTGGAAGTGGCCGCTTCTCTGGGCGACCAGTGCGCCATCACCCCGATAGTTTCGAGCCTTGAGGGATCCTCCGGGGAAAATTCTCAGCAATCCGGCGATGGAGATAATCGGGATGTTAACCAACTCCTGAAAGGAACGGGGCCAGTGGTACTGACTGGCAGTACGGGTACTGGAAAGTCAACCGCAGTTCGGATTTTGCGTCAGAAATCAGCTGCCGAGGGCAAAGCAGTCATTGTGGTCCATGCCGAGAGCTACCTACCAGGGCGACTGGCGGCTCTCGCAGCGGACGGTATCGCTTCCGTCCTTGGGGAGCACTACCCAACGGCAACGGGAGCACAAGCCCTTTCGGATACTCAGGTTACCTTCGTCATTGATGGAGCTTCGGAAGTCGCAGAGCCTACGCGGCAGGCTCTCCATTTGGACCTGCTTGCATCTGTGGCTTCAGGACATGGAGCACGGGTGGTGGTGGTAGGGAGGGACGTTGCGGCTCTGCGATCTCTACTACCGAGCAGCGCTCTTCCGGCGGTTTATCGAATAATGCCTCTCGATCACGAACGGCAGGTTGACCTCGCGAGAGAAACACTCACCCAAGGCGCTAGGTCAGTAGAACCTGATACTGCCTACGCTGCGGTTCGTTCGGTTTGTGCATCACTCGGTGATGCGGCACGCAATCCGCTACTGTTCTCTATGGCTGTCACGCTCCACGCCTCGGAATCAAGTAGGGGTAGGGCGGGACTCTATAAAGCCTTCATTGAGAAGCTGGTTGCGCGCAGCGGCGCCACGGGAATCTCCTTGGTGCGAACAGTCCTTGGGATAGCGTTCGTTCGTCTATTGAATGAAGGGCGTCGCTACGCAGACCTTTACGAATGGCACCAAATACTGACGGATGCCGCTGCGACCTTGCGTAAGGCCGGGTTGATTGTTGATCTCAAAGACATCGAAAGTGCGGCCCGCCGCTGTGGCTTGATCACAACGCTGGGCTGGGATCAGACCGTGGTTGCGATGCATGATTCGTTCGCCGACTATCTTGCAGGGGCGGCACATGGTAGCGGCGCTGCTCCTTTGCCTAGCAGGCTTAGTGCGGGAGATGATCAACGAATCCTCTTCTGTGCAGAACTAAACGGTGTCGATCATGTACTAGCGGAACTAGTCGCTAGGGACATCCCGTTTACCTCCGTGTTGCTATCATCTTTCGACTCTAGGCGACTAGAGAAAGATGCTCCTGAATTGGTGGCTTCCCTTTTGGATAAGGTTTCCCCAGTGCAGGGCCAAACTGTCGCCCTTTGTCGGCTAAGCGACGATAGAGTGATGGCCGTCCGTCAGCCAGGTCATAGACGCGGTTGGATTACGCAAGCACAAGCACGAGAGCTGGCGCAGAGGTTCGGTGCAATTGTGGTTGATGCGACGGCTGGTCCCGCTGCTGTAGCAGTAAGGCTATGGCGAAAGGAAATGCAAGCACTGCTCCGCATTCCTTCTGCGCCAACTATCCGACGTCCAGCCTCGGGAGAAACTGCTTGCGAGGTATTGGCGGCGCATGCCAAGAAGACCGCCGAAATCTCTCGCGACTTGATTGAAAGAGTTGCGCCCCCTGGCCATGTTGACATGCTGGCTGCACAGGTGGGTCCTCTAGGTTTGCATGCGATTATTGGCCGAGAGGAGAATGGGCCATTTGGGAAATTCCTACCCGTGAGTTACGGGCGGGCGAGTAACATCCTCGTGCGAGCTGAATCCGAGCCAGGGAGAAATAGTTTCTCGGAGGGCGGAAGTTCCACGACGCTTGAGTACTTGTTGGATAAATCTCCTGCATCTGCGGCAGCTGAACGCGTCCAAAAGGCTATCGAAAGTCTGACAATCCAGGGATGGCTTGGCATGTGAGCCGAGGTCCAGAGTAGCGATAGGAAATGCCGAATGACAAACTCACACATCTGGCGGTCGGTAACCCGGCAAGCTGAATGTTGGGCAGGGCTTTCGCTTGTTCAAGAGTTCGCGAAACAGTTGCCGCGCAATTCCTCAACTCGCACTGTTGGAGTGCCAGGATATCTACAGGCGCTGCAGGCCGGTGGTGCCCAGATTGCAGGTACCCCCCTGCGGCTTACGGGGCTTGTGATCGGATTTGGCGAGCTTGTCAAATCATTTGATCTCTCATATGACGAGAGTGAATTGCAGCGTTGGTTGCAGATGGCTAGTCAAGTCGAAATTGCTCATCGGGAAACTATCGCTTGGCTGCGATCGCGCATGCCTGGTTACCCACAACTGCCCGCGCCTCATCTTGCACCCGGAACGTCTCTCACAACCGCCGAGTTCACCTATCGACTCTCATGGAAAGCCCAAGAGCAAGCTCAAGGCCTGCAACTGCAAGACTTTCCATCAGGCATTTCTCGCCGGTTGCGAGCCAATGCAAGCCAGGCTCATAATCTCGGTCAGACCGCCCGCGCGCTTGCCTCAACGTTGCGGTCAAGTGAGGAATGGTTGCGTCTCGGCGCGGCCCGCAGCGCTCTAGGGAGTTTTGATCGGGAGGCTCTCCGGGGTGCGCGCGCTCGGGTGAAACAACGGCTTAGTCCCGGCATGATTGACGCGCACGAGCCTCGTCGTGCTTTGGCGCGGCACGACTATCGATGCACTGTCTTGGAGGAAGAGCTGGACGTTCTAACTGGCCAGGCTCGCGAATTCGCGGAGGCCTTCGGTGCCGCAGACGAGCTAGTCGAACTCGCGGCTAGTGATATTTTTGGCCAACTCGCCGTTTATGGTTCCCCGGTAGATCTCGGGAGAGTTGCAGAAATTGACTTGGAACCTGGAGCCATCCAGTATGCCTCGTTCACCGTCCCCGGTGATACGTGGCTTGAACCCGGATGTTTGATCCGGATCGACGATTCGCTCATTGCCGACACCATGCAGATGGTCGGTGGATCCTTCAGCTTCGGCAGCACGTCTAGAACTCGCGTTCGGGCGCGCGTGCTGCCCGAGACTTCCTCCCTCTGGTAGGTCCACTCGCCGTAGTGCGTCAACTTACATAGAAGTCGACGGAGCGGCTTTGGGGTATCTCTTTGCCGGCATCAGGTGGCTGCTTGATGTGAGCGCGGCACGGGCGCCGGCCGGGCTGGAGCGGGGCGGAGACAGGAGCGCAGGCCCGGCCGGGGGTCGGGCCGCGCGCGGGGAGCGGAGCGAGCCGCCTTGATGATGGAGAGAAGGTTTTATCCCGTTGGGATGAGGCGCTTGCCGTCGTGGCTGCGGACGTGGGGGCAGTTGCCGTCGAGGGCGTCCAGGAGCCGGACCGCGAAGACCTCGGACATGCGGGCTCTGACCTCGTCCGGGGTGAGCCACGTGACCGCGGTGGAGGTGCGTTCGGTGCCGCCGGAGTAGGAAGTCAATGCGCCGATGAGGACGCCGACCAGGGTGAAGATCTGCGTGGCCATGCCGGACAACGTACCTGTGGGGGAACCCCGCACCGT
Source organism: Streptomyces sp. NPDC026672 (assembly GCF_040638185.1). Classification (NCBI taxonomy): domain Bacteria; kingdom Bacillati; phylum Actinomycetota; class Actinomycetes; order Kitasatosporales; family Streptomycetaceae; genus Streptomyces; species Streptomyces sp. NPDC026672. The sequence continues at coordinate 108,692 of NZ_JBEZXS010000011.1, read as the reverse complement.
GGGTACCGATGGCTCCGGGCGCTCAGCTCGGAGGACACGATCACCAGCGTGGGGCAGGTAGCGGGCATGACCACGACGGAGACAGCTCCACCGGGGCGCGGGTGCCTGTCTGACCTGCGAAGGAGACCCAGGAGCCTCCGGCCCGTGAGAGATCTTGAAAACCGTCGTGGCAGCGATGCCACCGTGGGTTCAAATCCCACACCCACCGCACAGCTCAGAAGCTTTGCAGTTCAGAAGGGGTGCCACTCTTGGAGTGGCGCCCCTTCCGCATGGTCTTCCGTCCGGCGGGCGGTCTCGGCGGGGCTCGCTCCGGAGGGGAGTCGGGCTTGATCGGGTACGGGCTAAGGTCGTGCGCTCAAGGTCCGATGTGGGGGTAAGAGCGCGTGAAGCGGAAGCATCTGCGGTTGGCGACCTGTGGTGTTGCGGCAGCGGGTGTGCTGCTTTCGGCCTGTGGTGGTTCCGGTGATGGTGCGGGTGCGGATGTCGTCCCTTCGGTGAAGGGTTCCGTGGCTCGGTCCGTGGAGCCGGTGTCCGGGAAGGCGGCGACGGCCGAAGCGGTCAAGTCCGCTGTGGAGTCGCGGCTCACCGTGCACGAAGGGCGTTTCGGCTCCGGAGGCAAGTCGCCCTGCTCGACGGCTTCGGCCGAGGTGTTCACGCAGGCGTGCGGTGCCGCGGTGACGGCGACGAACGACGACGCCTCGTTCGCCCTGACCCGGATCAGCGGTCAGGAAGGGTTCGCCACGCTGCGCTCGGTGGCGCAGGAGATCCAGAAGGCCGCTGCCACGTATCGGCAGTTGGGCTGCGAGCTGAATCCCGTGAAGGCCGCCACTCGCCGGGCGTGCCTGGCGCCGGCGGCAACCCTTGCCCAGGGCTTCCCGGACCTCCGCGACGGCGTCAACCTCGGTCTGGCCGGCAAGTAGCGAGGAACTGCCACGGACCAGCGTTCGTCGGCCCGCTCGGCAAACAGCGCGACCGGGACCGGATCGGGCATCGGAAGCCTGTCAGCACGAGCACCGTGGGTGCCCGTCGGTGTGGGTCAGGGGCGGTGGCCCGTCATGCGGGCCGCTGAGGCCATGGTGGCTCGGGCCTCGCGTTCCGTCAGGCCCGTGTTGATCGCCGCGTCGAGGAGCGGGGCCACCAGGGCGGGGCCGATGCCGTTCTCGTAGGCGCGGCAGGCGGCCCAGAACAGGCGGGTGTTGCGCTGCCCCTCGTGCGCGGCGAGGACGAAGGCGACGAGGCCCTGGCCGTGGTCGCCCGCCGAGGGATGCGTCGCGGGGTGGGTGGGCCGCGGGGGCGGCAGGAGCAGGCGCAGCAGCGCGGGCGGGCAGGGGGCCGGCGCCAGATGGGCGGTGCCGGGCGCCGTGCCGTAGACGCCGTGCTCGGTGCGGGAGCCGGGGCCGACGAGGTAGCCGCCGGCGCCTCGGATGTCGATGCCGGGGGCCAGGCGCCCGGCCGAGTTGGGTACGGCCGTGTCGGGCGGCCCGGTGAGCCAGAGATGGCGTCCGCCGCTCGGGGTGAGGACCACGACCGTCTCGGGGATCGTGAACAGGTGCCGTAGGGCCAGTTCGCGCAGGGCGGCCGAGGAGTCCGTGTCGGACTTGGTGTCGAGGTCGATGCCGATGAGGTGGTGCGGGGGCAGTCCGCAGGCGATGCCGTAGCCGGTCGCCCAGGGGGCCGCGGCGAACAGGGCGCGGATGCGGTCCGGGTCGGCCGAGGCGTCGTACACACCGTGCCCGAAGCGGCCGCACTCGCCGTGGCAGGGGCCGGGGTCGGGCTGGTTGCGGTGCGGGGAGCGCAGGGCCGGGAGCTTCGTCCGGGCCAGGGGGATGACGGCCAGTCCGCGTTCGGCGGCTGACAGGGCGTGTGCGAGGGCCAGCGTCGTGGCCTGCCGGTCGGTGGTGGCCATGACTCCATGTTCGTACGTATGTTCGAGAAAGGGAAGAGGGGGTGCCCCGGAGGTGGCCGGGGCGCGCGGAATGGCCGGAACGGCGTCGGGGCGGTGCCGGAACGGTTCCCCTCTTGTGTCGCTTGGGAGGGAGAGATCCGGAGTAGTCGGGGATCGGATTATTTATCACTAATGATGGCGATAAGGGTTTATCGATATGTCATCACACTTGAGGGCGAACCGGATCTTCCCGGGTGGTTGCCCGGGGATCCCGTGGGCAACTCTGGAGGCGCGACGTCGTGCAGCACCGCCGGGGCGGTCGGCCAACTCCCCCGGCAGCAGCCTTACGTGACGTACTTCCGGCCACCGGCCGACGAGTACTCGTTCTGGAGGAACAACATGGCAAGCATCCGTACCGCCCGTGTTCTCGCCGCCGTCTCCGCGCTCCCGCTCGCAGCCGCGCTGTTCGCCGGCGTCGCGGCCGCGGACAACGGCGCCTTCGCGGACGACGGATCGAACGCGGGCGTGTCCAGCATCGTCGGCAGCGGGGTCGGTCACGACAACCACGGCAACTCGACCACCACGCAGCAGAACGCCGTCGGCTCCGGCGCGTCGAACCAGAGCAACGGCGCGCAGGTCGACGGTTCCGCCTTCACCGCCATCCAGCAGGGCAACGAGAACGTCGCCGTCCACTTCACCCGCCTGTGGTGACCTCGTGACCTCCGGCTGAGGTCCGCATGGGGTGTGCTTCAGGGTTGTGGCACGTCGGCGCGGCGGTACTCCGGTACCGCCGCGCAGGCGTGTGCGGGGAAGGGCTCGGCGCGCCCGGGGCACGGCCCGCAGGGATACGGTTCGCAGGGACATGGTTCGCAGGGACATGGTTCGCAGGGACACGGCCGGAGGGCGCAGGGCACGGTCCCGAGGCGGGCGGGGGCACGGCCCGGAGCGGGTGCCGGGAGGCGCCCCGGAGGGGTCGTCCCTGAGGAGGGCTCCTCGCGTACTCCACCTTCAGGAGGTGGAGACAGCCCCACCCCTACAACCTGAGGGGGACCCGGCTTCGGGACCTGCGACCGATCCGCCGGACGACGCCCGCTCCTAGCGTGGAGCCATGACCACATCCGTCCGCACCAGCGCTTCGGACGCCACCGCGACCCCGGCCGGGCAGTTCGGCCCCTACCCGTTGCCGTACCCGTCGTTCTCGTCGTACGTCAGGGCCCGCCAGCCCGTGCTGCTGCGGACCGCGCGGTCGCTGACCGCGAACCCCAGCGACGCCGAGGACCTGTTGCAGACCGCGCTCACCAAGACGTACGTGGCGTGGGAGCGGATCGAGGACCACCGGGCGCTCGACGGCTATGTCCGCCGGGCACTGCTCAACACCCGTACGTCGCAGTGGCGCAAGCGCAAGGTCGACGAGTTCGTGTGCGACGAGCTGCCCGAGCCGGAGTCCTCGCCCGCCGAGGGCGACCCGGCCGAACGGCAGGCGCTGCACGACGCGATGTGGCGGGCGATCACCAAACTGCCCGCGCGGCAGCGGGCGATGGTCGTCCTGCGGTATTACGAGGACCTGAGCGAGGCGCAGACCGCCGAGGTGCTCGGGGTGTCGGTCGGCACCGTGAAGTCGGCGGTGTCGCGGGCGCTCGGCAAACTGCGCGAGGACCCGGAGTTGACGCTCGTGCGGTGAACCGGGGAGCGGACGGGGAAGGAGCGGGGAAGGAGCGGGGCGGGGCGCGGCCGGAAACAGGGTCGGAGCAGGGGCGGTCCTGGAACCGGCTCGGTGATCGATCACCGAGCCCTAGTGACATACCACATGGTATGTGCGCAGAATCAGCGCAACCCTGACCACCGCGTAGGTTGTGCCGCTCCGGGAGGACGCCGTGCTGAGCACCATGCAGGACGTACCGCTGCTGATCTCTAGGATCCTGACCCATGGGTCGACGATCCACGGCTCGTCCCAGGTGACCACCTGGACCGGGGAGGGCGAACCGCGACGGCGCTCGTTCGCCGAGATCGGTGCCCGTGCCGCCCAGTTGGCGCACGCCCTGCGCGAGGACCTGGGCGTGGTGGACGACGACCGTGTCGCCACGCTGATGTGGAACAACGCCGAGCACGTCGAGGCGTATTTCGCGGTCCCCTCCATGGGCGCCGTGCTGCACACCCTGAACCTGCGGCTGCCCGCGGAGCAGCTCGCGTTCATCGTCGGCCACGCCGCGGACCGCGTGCTCGTCGTCGACGGCTCGCTGATCCCGCTCCTGGCGCCGCTGCTGCCGCGGCTGACGACGCTGGAGCACGTGATCGTGTCCGGCCCCGGCGACCGCGCACCGCTCACCGGCGCGTCCGGCGGGTCCGGTGGGTCCGGTGGGTCGGGTGTGCGGGTGCACGACTACGAGGGGCTGCTGGCCGGGAAGCCGACCGACTACGACTGGCCGCTGCTGGACGAGGGCCGGGCCGCGGCCATGTGCTACACCTCCGGCACCACCGGTGACCCCAAGGGCGTGGTCTACAGCCACCGTTCGATCTATCTGCACTCGATGCAGGTCAACATGACCGAGTCGATGGGCCTGACCGACCGGGACACCTCCCTCGTCGTGGTCCCCCAGTTCCACGTCAACGCCTGGGGCCTGCCGCACGCCACGTTCATGACCGGCGTCAACATGCTGATGCCCGACCGGTTCCTCCAGCCCGCCCCGCTCGCCGAGATGATCGCGACCGAGCGGCCCACGCACGCGGCGGCCGTGCCGACCATCTGGCAGGGACTGCTGGGGGAGTTGCTGGCCAACCCGAGGGACGTCTCCTGCCTCACGCAGGTCACCATCGGCGGCTCCGCCTGCCCGCCCGCCCTCATGCGGGCGTTCGACGAACTCGGCATGCGGGTGTGCCACGCGTGGGGCATGACCGAGACGTCCCCGCTGGGCACGGTCGCCTGGCCGCCGGCCCACGCGGTGGGCACCGACGAGGAGTTCGCCTACCGCGTCACCCAGGGGCGCTTCCCCGCGAGCGTCGAGGCCCGTCTCACCGGCCCCGGCGGCGAACGCCTCCCCTGGGACGGGGAGTCGGCGGGCGAGCTGGAGGTCCGCGGCCCCTGGATCGCCGGCGCCTACTACAACGGCCCCGAAGCCGAACCTCTGAGGCCCGCCGACAAGTTCAGCGAGGACGGCTGGCTCAAGACCGGCGACGTCGGCACCATCTCCCCCGACGGGTTCCTCACCCTCACCGACCGCGCCAAGGACGTCATCAAGTCGGGCGGCGAATGGATCTCCTCCGTCGAGCTGGAGAACGCGCTGATGGCCCACCCGGACGTCGCCGAGGCCGCCGTGGTCGCCGTCCCCGACGACAAGTGGGGCGAACGCCCGCTCGCCACGGTCGTCCTCAAGGACGGCGCCACCACCGGCTTCCAGGACCTGCGCACCTTCCTCGCCGACGAGGGCGGCATCGCCAAGTGGCAGCTCCCCGAACGCTGGTCGATCGTCACCGCCGTCCCCAAGACCAGCGTCGGCAAGTTCGACAAGAAGGTCCTGCGCCGCCGCTACGCCGAGGGACAACTCGACGTGACCCTGCTCTGACGGCCACCGGGACCCGCCGCGCCGCAACTCTGGTGCGGCGCGGGCCGGTTGCCACGGGAATCGGGTCGACCGGTGCCGATCCGATTCCCGTGCGTCGCCTGTTGGGGTACTAGTTGGTGCCGATGCGGGCCAGCAGGTCGACGATGCGGCCCTGTACCTCCTCGGTCGTCGACCGCTCCGCGAGGAACAGCACCGTCTCGCCCGAGGCCAGCCGGGGCAGGTCGGCCTGGTCGACGGTGGCGGTGTAGACGACGAGCGGCGTGCGGTTGAGCTGTCCGTTCGCCCGCAGCCAGTCCACGATCCCGGCCTGCCTGCGGTGCATCTGCATCAGGTCCATCACGACCAGGTTGGGCCGCAGTTGGCTCGCCAGCGTCACCGCGTCCGCGTCGCTCGCGGCCCGTGCGACCTGCATACCGCGCCGTTCCAGCGCCGCCGTCAGCGCCAGCGCGATCTCCGCGTGCTCCTCGATGAGCAGGACCCGCGGCGGGTGCTGCTCACTGTCGCGCGGTGCGAGCGCCTTCAGCAGGACGGCGGGGTCGGCGCCGTACGCCGCCTCGCGCGTCGCCTGCCCGAGCCCGGCCGTGACCATGACCGGCACCTCGGCGGCCACGGCCGCCTGCCGCAGCGACTGGAGCGCGGTACGGGTGATCGGCCCGGTCAGCGGGTCCACGAACAGCGCCGCCGGGAACGCGGCGATCTGCGCGTCGACCTCCTCGCGCGAGTGCACGATCACCGGACGGTAGCCGCGGTCGCTGAGCGCCTGCTGCGTCGTGACGTCCGGCGCGGGCCACACCAGCAGCCGGCGCGGGTTGTCCAGCGGCTCCGGGGGCAGTTCGTCGTCCAGCGGCTGCGGGCGCGGCGGGTCCGCGACCTCGACCGCGCCGCCGGGACCGTCCAGCGGCTCGGGGCCCTCGGCGGCGTTCTCGTCCGGGGCGCCGATGGCGTAGGAGCGTCCGGCGCCCTCGGAGGGGGTGGCGGCGGGGCGGGACTGTCCGCCGAGCGAGGAGTGCGAGGAGTGCGGGGACTGCGGGGGCGTCGGATGCGTCGTCGTCGGGCGCGCGGGTGCCGGATGCCCGGGTGCCGGATGCCCGAGGGTGGGGTGCCCCGCGGTCGGGTGCGGGCGGGCGCCCGGCTCGGGGTGCTGTTCGGCGCGGGCGGCGGGGTCGGGCGGCGTACCCAGCTTGCGGCGCCGGCCGGCACCGCCCGGGTGGTGCGGCGGCGGGGTCGGGGTGGCCGTGGGCTGCTGCACCTGCGCGGCCTGCCTGCTGAACGGCACGCCCTGTCCCAGGGTCCGCACGCTGATCGCGCGCCCCTGCGTCGAGTTGGGGTCTATGTGAGCGCCCCCGGCCTCGGCGGGCAACGGCTGGGCGGCCCGGCCCTGCTCGGGCGGCAACGGCGTGGGCGTCCCACCACCGGAGGCGTCGTCACCGGCCGGCCACGAGGGCGGGACGGAGGCGCCGGCCGCCTGTGCCTGCGCCGCTTGTACCTGGGCGGCGTGCGCCTGAGCGGCCTCGACGGTCAGTGGCTGCGCCCCGACGGGGTTCACCGGCACGGGCTGCCCGGCCGGGGGAACCGCGTGCGGGGGGATGGGCTGGGTCGGCGGAACCTGGACGGCGGCGGCCGGTACGGGCTGGCCGGGAGCACCGGGGACGGCGGGCACACCGGGAGCACCGGGGATGCCGGGTACGGCGGGAACCGGCTGGCCGGGGGCCACTTGGGCGGGCACGGGCTGGCCGGGAACGCCGGGCACGGCAGCGGCGACGGGCTGCCCAGGAAGGGCGGGCACGGCACCTTGCGCGGGTACGCCCACGGGCTGACCCGGGGCGACGGGGACGCCGGGAGCGACGGCGACGGGAACCCCGGGGAGGGGTTGTCCGGGGACGGCTTGAGCGGGCACGGGTTGCCCGGGGATGGGCAGTCCGGGCACGGGATGGCCGAGGGCGCCGGGAACCGCGGGTACGGGTTGGCCGGGCGCCGCCGCGGGAACCGGCTGTCCGGCGGGGGCGATCTGTGCGGGCACGGCCTGCCCGGGGGCCACCGCAACGGTCGGCACGGGCTGCCCGGGAACACCGGGAACCGCCGGCACGGGTTGGCCGGGGGCCACCGTGGGAACCGCCTGCCCGACGGGGGCGACCTGCGCGGGTACGGACTGCCCGGGAACCACGGGCATGACCGGGACGGGGTGACCGGGAGCCACGGGCGCCGGCGGTACGGGCTGGCCGGGCGCGACCGGAACCGCCGGGACGGGCTGCCCCGGCGCCACGGGCGCGGCCACGGGGACGGGTACGGGCTGACCGGGGGCGACCGGAAGCGCCTGACCCGGGATGCCCTGAACCGGAACGGGATGCCCGGGACCCACCGGCACGGCCCCCGCATGCCCACCGGCACCCTGCGCGGGCACGGCGACACCCTGCGGAGGAACCCCACCGGGCGGGACCGCTCCACCGGGCGGTACGACCCCACCAGCGGCGGCGACCGCTCCGGGTACGGCGACACTGCTGCCGGGACCGGGCACGGCACCGGCCTGAACCATCCCACCGGGCGCGACCACTCCACCCGGCGGAACAGCCCCACCCGCGGCGGCGACCGCTTCCGGTACGGCAACACTGGCGCCGGGACCCTGGCCAGGAACGGCACCGGCCTGAGCCACTCCACCGGGCGCGACCACTCCACCGGGCGGAACAGCCCCACCGGCCGGGACGACTCCACCTGCCGGCACGACTCCGCCCGCGGCGGCGACCGCTCCCGGTACGGCAACACCGGCGCCGGGACCCTGGCCAGGAACGGCACCGGCCTGAGCCACTCCACCGGGCGCGACCACCCCACCCGGCGCGACCACTCCACCGGGCGGAACAGCCCCACCGGGCGGCACGATTCCACCTGCCGGTACGACTCCACCCGCGGGTACGACTCCACCCGCGGGTACGACTCCACCCGCCGGTACGGCCCCGCCCGCCTGGGCGACTCCACCCGCCGGTACAACCCCGCCCGCAGGCACGACTCCACCCGCCGCCGCGGCCACTCCCCCCGGCACGGCAACACTGCTGCCCGGCCCGGCCGCCGTCGCGCCGGCCTGGGCCATGCCGCCTGGCGCGACCACGCCGCCCGGCGCGACCACGCCGCCCGGTGGTACGACCCCGGCCGCGGCAGGCGCCGTAGCTCCGGGCAGGGCCATGGCGCTGCCCGGACCCTGGGCGGCAGCCGCACCCGCCGGCACCGGCGGAGCCCCCGGCGCGGGGACCGGAACCGCTGCTTCTCCGGCCTGGGCCTGGGCCCCGGCCCGGCGGCGGCGCCCCGTGGGGGCGGTCGTCGGGTGGGGCTGGGGCGGTGTGTGGTCCTCGTCCTGGCCGTGCGGCGCGGCGTCGTGCCGGCCCGTGTCCTCCGCGGGCACACCCTCCGCGCCGGGCTCGGGCGAGCGGTCCGCCTCGGCGGGCGGCAGCGCGAAGACCGGACGGCCTCCCGCCTCCTGCGCCGCCGCACGCTCCGCCGCCGCGGCCAGCGCACGCCGCCGACGCCCGGTCGGCTGCCCGTCCGGGCCGGTCACGGCCTCGTCGGCGTCCTCCGCACCGGCCCCGGCCGACTCCCCGGCCGCGGGCAACGCGGGCGGAAGCGCCTGCATCTCACCGCCCTCGCGGTGGGCCCGAAGCCCACCGCTCGGCGCGGGAACACCCTGCGGCGGTACGGCCCCGAGCCCCTGGCCCGAGCCGGAGGCACCGGCCCCCGCACCCGCCCCCGCGGCATGCTCGGCCGCCGTCACGACGGCCCCCTCGGACACTCCCGCACCCTGCTCACCGGCACCCGAACCCGCGTCGGCCCCGCCACTCGCGTTCTCGGCGGCCCGCCCGCGCCGCCGCCCGGACCCGCCGGAGGCATCCGTCCCCTCGGCCGGGGCCTGCGCGGCGAGGGCCGCCTCCTCGGCCGCCTCGGCCGCCCGCCGCCGGCGCCGTCCGGTCGGCGCGGGCGCCTCCCCCTCGGCGCCGCCGCTCTGGACCTCGCTCTCCAGGAAGGCGTCCACCGACGACCGCCGGGCCCGCCGCCGCCCGCCGCCACCGGCACCCTGCTCGGCGGGTGCGGGTGCGGGTGCGGGTGCGGGCGCAGGGGCCGGAGCCGGCTCCGCCGCGGCCGGGAGCTCGGGCATCGCAGGCGGCGCGACCGCCCCCGCACCGCCGCCCAGCGGCACTTCGAGGACGTACGCGTTGCCGCTCATCCCCGGCACCTCGTGCGTCTGGAGCACACCCCCGTGCGCCCGCACGATCCCGCGCACGATCGGCTCGTGCACCGGGTCTCCCCCGGCGTACGGCCCGCGCACCTCGATCCGGACGACCTCACCGCGCTGGGCCGCGGCCACGACGACCGTGTTGTCCATGTAACCGCCCGCCGACACGGGCGCGTTGCCGGTCGCGTCGACACCGGCGACGTCCGCGACGAGGTGCGCGAGCGCGGTCGCCAGCCGCTGCGGGTCGACCTCGGCCTCGATGGGCGGCGCGTGCACGGCGAACTGCACCCGTCCCGGCCCGATCAGCTCGACCGCGCCGTCCACACCGGCGGCCACGACGGCGTCGAGCATCACCTTCGTGCGGGTGATCTCGTCCGCGCCGGTGTCGAGCCGCTGGTAGCCGAGCACGTTGTCGATGAGCTGGGTGATGCGCGAGTAGCCCGCGCTCAGGTGGTGCAGGACCTGGTTGGCCTCCGGCCACAGCTGCCCGGCGTCGTCCGCGGCGAGGGTGGCCAGCTCACGGCGCAGTTCGTCCAGCGGCCCGCGCAGCGAACGGCTCAGCAGGGTGAGCAGCTGCTCGTGACGGCCGTGCAGGGCCTCGTAGCGGTCCTTCTCGCGCTCGGCGAGCGCCGCGTACCGGTCCTCGCCCGCCGCGAGTTCCTCCGCGTGCGCCTCCCGCAGCTCCTCCAGCTCGGTCACGTGCTGCTGGCGCAGCGCGGTGAGGTCGGAGGCGTGCTCCTCGGAGAGCCGCTCCAGCTCCTCGGCGTGCTGCTTCTCGACGGAGGTCTTCTCCTCGGCGAGCGCGTCGTACGGCCGCCGGTCGGTGAAGGTCATCACCGCGCCGACGAGCTGGTCGCCGTCGCGCACGGGGGCCGTCGTCAGGTCGACGGGGACCTTCCTCTCGCCCTTCTCGCCCTTGGCCCACACCACCTGGCCGCGCACCCGGTGCTTGCGCCCGGAGCGCAGGGTGTCGGCGAGCGGGGACTCCTCGTACGGGAAGGGCGAGCCGTCGCCGCGGGAGTGCAGGACGAGGTCGTGCAGTGCCTTGCCGCCGAGTTCGCCGGCCCGGTACCCGAGGATCTGCGCGGCGGCCGGGTTGACGAGGACGATCCGGCCGTCGGTGTCCGTGCCCACGACGCCCTCGGAGGCGGCGCGCAGGATCATCTCGGTCTGCCGCTGCGAGCGGGCGAGTTCGGCCTCGGTGTCGACGGTCCCGGACAGGTCCCGTACGACGAGCATCAGCAGTTCGTCGCCGGTGTAGCCGTAACCGTCGTACGCCTGCTGCCCGTTCTCCAGGTTGGCGCTGGTGACCTCGACCGGGAACTCGCTGCCGTCGGTGCGGCGGGCGGTCATCCGCGTCGGCTTGGTGCGCCCGCGCGGGTCCATGTGGTCGGGGCGGCGCATGGAGCCCGGGATCAGCTTGGAGTCGAACTCCGGCAGCAGGTCCAGCAGCCCGCGCCCGACCAGGGCCGTGCCCGGGGTCTCGAACGCCTCCAGGGCGATCGTGTTGGCGTTGACGACGGTCCCGTTGGCGTTGACCAGCACCAACGCGTCGGGGAGCGCGTCCAGTATGGCTGCGAGGCGAGCAGCGCCTCGGGATGGCCTGCTGCTCACGAGACGCTTCCTCCCTGTTACCGCACTTTTCCCACCGCTCCGGCCATCTTGCCAACCGGCCCGCGACGTGTCACGCGAGGGAGTCTAAGGGCAGCGGCCGACGTCGCGGCGCCGGATGAGAGGGAGGTCGCACGACGAAGTGAGGGGGAACGTGTGACCGTGTGCCCGGTCTGCCCGAGACCTCCGCCGGACCTCTACCCGACCCCGGTCACGCCGTGGCCCGCCGCCGACCGTCATCAGCCTCCCAGGAGCCCCTGCCGGGGGCCGGAACCGCAGGTCGGGGCGGTGTGCCCGCCACCGGGACCAGTCGCCGAGGTCATCCGCCGAGGTTATCCGCCGAGGTCGGGCAGCAGCGGCACCATGCGGTTCCAGCGGGCGATCTCGCAGCCGTTCGCACGGTCGTACGTCGCGTCGACCGGGCGTCCGGCCCAGACGCCGGTGACGTGCGCGGTGGCCGGTCCGCCGTACTGCATCGTGCAGACGCTGCCGTCCGGGACCGGCGCGAAGGGGTCGCTGCCCCAGTGCGTGTTCCGCTCCACGGCCGCGCACGCGCCCCCGGCGTCCGGGTGACTGCCGGACGCCGGGTGACAGGTCAGCGCATACGTCCCGTCGCGCCCGACGCCGGCGTGCCGGACGGTGACGGTGAGGCGGTCGTGGGGCGGGGCGGGTACGGCGGGAGCCGGAGCGGCGCTGGCGGGGACGGTGGCCGAGGCGGGTGCGACGGCGCCGAGCGTGACGGCGAGGGCGGCGAGGCCGACGGCCACGGGGGCCAGGGCGGCGCGGACGGCACTGTGGGCCAGAGTGATCAGAGTGAGGCGGGAGCGCGGGGTGACGTACGACATGCCCTGATCAACGCTCGAAGGCGCCGGACGTTGCGCCCGCCCCCCTGCCGGACGGGATCGCGGCGCGACGCGGCGGCGCACGCCCCGGCACGGTCGAGAAGGGCTTTGCCCTGCGGCCCGGCTGCCTAGTACCGTGGGAGCCGATTGGTGACAGCACGCTCGACTGTGTCATCATCTGCACGCGCCACTCACGCGCTCGCGTGGGAGGTTGTGCTGGAGGCGTCGCCTAGTCCGGTCTATGGCGCCGCACTGCTAATGCGGTTTGGGCCTTAAAGCCCATCGAGGGTTCAAATCCCTCCGCCTCCGCACCTGATCACCGAAGCCCCGGTCCACATGGACCGGGGCTTCGGTGCGTCATGGGCGTTTTCGCAGGTCACAAGGGGTGCGGCCAATGGATTTCACATGGCGGCGGCAGTCATGTAATGTTCTTCCTGTCGCCGCGAGGGGCCGCAAGGCAGGGAACGGAGACAACAACAGAACAAGCACTCGTAGCTTAACGGATAGAGCATCTGACTACGGATCAGAAGGTTGCAGGTTCGAATCCTGCCGAGTGCACATCGATTCAGGAGCCCCCCGGGATAATCTCGGGGGGTTTCTGGTGTCCGCCGGAGAAGGTTCGACCGGGGTGCTGAGGGGGGCGCGTGGCTGGGTGGCGTTCGGGTCGGGGGCGTGGCTGGGTGTTCGGGGCGTTCGGGCTGGGGTGGGTCGCGCTTCTTGTGGGTGACTTCACCGGGCGGTCGGTCTGGCTGATGGCCGTGGCGCTCTGCTTCCTGCTGCCCAGTTCCGCCGCGCTGTGGATCGAACACCGGAAGCGGCGGTTCTGAGCGCGCACCGGGCGTTGTCGGTGGGGCGGGCTAGCCTCGGGCGTGATGGCACAGGTGTGGAGATGTTCCGGGATGTCGTGGGCCGGGGGCGGGCCCGTGCTGGGCTGGGGCGAGGGGCGGCGGAGCGCGCTCGCCCGGGGGCAGCGGGTGGCCTTCGGAGTGGCCGAGGGAGCACAGCGTGGATGCGTGGGGGCCCGGCGGCACTCCTGCCCCACGGGGGCCGTCGTGTCGGGGCGCAGCACCGGCGCGCGGTGTGAGGAGTGCGCGCGGCTCGACCGGGCGCACTCCGTGGCCGCCGACACCGTCGCCGACGACCCCCGCCCGTATCACGTGTACCTCGCCTGGTTCGGGCCCGGCATGGTCAAGGTCGGCATCACCGCCGTCGAGCGCGGTCCGGCTCGGCTGCTCGAACAGGGCGCCGTCTGCTTCAGCTGGCTCGGCGCCGGTCCGCTGATGGCCGCGCGGCGCACCGAGGAGCTGCTCAGGGCCGCCCTGGGGGTGCCGGACCGGATTCCCTACGCCGCCAAGCGGGCCGTACGGTCCGCCCTACCCACCACCCCGGACGAGCGCGCGGCCGAGATCGCGGCGCTGCACCCGCGCGCCGTCGCCCTCGACGGCTGGCCGGACGCCCTCACCCGCGAGCCGTTCCAGCCGGTCGACCACTTCACCGCCTTCGGCCTCGGCCCCGACTTCGGCCACGTCCGCGCGCCCGGTTCCGGCCCGCTCACCGCGTCCGATCCCGGTTCCGGTTCCGGCCGTGCCAGTGCGCCTGGTTCCGGTCCCGTCACCGCGTCCGGTTCCGGCCGTCTCACCGCCTCCGCTCCCGCGGACTCGTCCGCCCCCGGCAAGGCGGTCCTGGGCGCGGCCACCGAACGGACTTCCGGCGCGCCGGCCCTCGCCCCGGTCGCCGGACCGACTCCCCCCACCGCCGCCCTCCTCGAAGTCACCGAGCTGGTCCCCGGTGCCGGTGTCGACGGTGAGTTGGTGGCTGCCGCGGGGCCCGATCTGCACCTGCGTACCGAGCGCGGGACCGTCGTGCTGGACACTCGGCTCATGACCGGATGGCCCCTCGTCCCGGTCGCCGGGAGCGGCCGACCCGCCTTTCCCGCGCGGCGGATCAAGGAGCGGGCCGGTGTGCAGGACCAGTTGTTCTGACGGGTACGGGTGAAGAGGAGCGTGGCGTGAGCACGGAGACGGAAGCCGCCGGTGTCCGGGAGTTCTGGGGGAGGCTCGGCCTGCCGGGCCTGGTCGACGTGCACACGCACTTCATGCCCGAGCGCGTCCTGCGCAAGGTCTGGGCCTACTTCGACGCGCTCGGCCCGCTCACCGGCGGTGTCGAGTGGCCGATCACCTACCGCGAGGGCGAACCCGAACGCGCCGCCCGGCTCAGGGAGTTCGGCGTGCGGGCGTTCACCGCGATGCTCTACCCGCACAAGCCCGGCATGGCCCGCTGGCTCAACGGCTGGGCCGTCGACTTCGCCCGCCGCACCCCCGACTGCCTGCACACCGCCACCCTCTTCCCCGAGGAGGACGCCCCGGAGTACGTGCGGGAGGCCCTGGACGCGGGCGCGCGGGTGTTCAAGGCGCACGTCCAGGTGGGGGCGTACGACCCGGCCGACGAACTCCTCGACCCCGTGTGGGGCATGCTCGCCGAGGCCCGGGTCCCCATCGTGATCCACTGCGGGAGCGGGCCGAACCCCGGCAAGTACACCGGCCCCGGGCCGGTCGGGCGTGTCCTTGCCCGGCACCCGCGGCTGCGGCTGGTGACGGCCCACCTGGGGATGCCGGAGTACGAGGACTTCCTCACGCTCGCCGAGCGCCACCCGGAGGTGCGGCTCGACACCACGATGGCGTTCACCGACTTCAGCGAGCGGCAGGCCCCCTTCCCCCGGCGCGCGCTGCCCCGCCTCGCGGACCTCGGCGACCGGGTGCTGCTCGGCAGCGACTTCCCCAACATCCCCTATCCGTACGTCCACCAGCTGCACGCCCTGGAGCGGCTCGGCCTCGGCGACGACTGGCTGCGCGCGGTCTGCCACGACAACGGCGCCCGCCTCTTCGGCCTCCAGGACCAGCAGGGTCACTAGCAGGGGCATCAGGGGACCCCAAGGGCACCACGAGGAACGCGGACTGTGAGTGCGCCCGGGGCCGCCGCGGCGGTGTCCAGGAGTTCCCTGAGAGCACCCTGTGCGTTTCTCAGGAAAATCACAGATCCGCGCAAGCCGGTTCTCAGAGGGCACGACCAGAGTGCCCACCATGACCACGACCTCGCCCCAGGGGCGCACCGAACTGCTGAGGTCGGACGGGAGCCCCGTCCGCGTGCTGGTGGTGGACGACGAGCAGTCCATCACCGAACTGCTGAGCATGGCCCTGCGTTACGAGGGCTGGCAGATCCGCAGCGCGGGCGACGGACAGGGCGCCCTCAGCAGCGCCCGCGACTTCCGGCCCGACGCCGTCGTCCTGGACATGATGCTGCCCGACATGGACGGCCTCGCCGTGCTGGGCCGGCTGCGCCGTGAACTGCCCGACGTGCCCGTCCTGTTCCTCACCGCGAAGGACGCCGTCGAGGACCGTATCGCCGGACTCACCGCGGGCGGCGACGACTACGTCACCAAGCCGTTCAGCCTGGAGGAGGTCGTCGCCCGGCTGCGCGGCCTCATCCGCCGCGCCGGCGCCGCCGACCGGCGCTCCGAGTCCGTGCTCGTCGTCGGCGACCTCACCCTCGACGAGGACAGCCACGAGGTGTCCCGCGGCGGCCACGACATCCACCTCACCGCGACCGAGTTCGAACTGCTGCGCTTCCTGATGCGCAACCCGCGCCGGGTGCTGAGCAAGGCCCAGATCCTGGACCGGGTGTGGTCGTACGACTTCGGCGGGCAGGCCAACGTCGTCGAGCTGTACATCTCCTATCTGCGCCGGAAGATCGACGCCGGCCGTGAACCGATGATCCACACCCGGCGCGGGGCCGGTTATCTGATCAAGCCGGCCGTGGCACCCGCCGCCCCGTGAGCGGGCGGCCGGGCCCGCGGCGGCGCCGCGCGCGCCGGCCGCGCACCCTGCGGACGCGTCTGGTCGTCGCGTCCGTCGTCCTGATCGCCGTCGTCTGCTCGGTGATCGGCACGGTGACCACGCTCGCCCTGCGCTCGCACCTGTACGCCCAGCTCGACGACCGGCTCGGCGAGGTCGCCGCCCGGGCCGCGGGCGGCTTCGGACCGCCGCACGCCCCGGACGCCCCGGCCCCGCTGTCCGCCGAGCACGGCAGGCCCGTCGACCTGGCCGACTTCGTCACCCGGGGCCCGCAGCCGCCCGGCACGGTCGTCGCCGCGGTCCACGGCGGCACCGTCACCGACGCGCGCCGCGGCGAGAAGGCCCGCGACAGCAGCGGTGTCTTCGACATGAACGCCGAGACGCTCACCGCCGCCCAGACCGCGGCGCTCGACGCGGTCGCCCGGGACGGCCGGCCGCACACCGCCGGGCTCCCGGACCTCGGCAGCTATCGGGTCCAGTACACGAGCGGCGTCAACGGCGCCTACTACGTGGCCACCCCCACCTCCGACGCCGACGGCACCGTCACCACCCTGATCCTCGTCGAGGTCAGTGTCACCGCCGCCGGTCTCGTCGCCGCCTGTCTCGCCGGCACCGTCATCGTCGGCGTCGCCACCCGCCCCCTGCGCAAGGTCGCCGCCACCGCCACCCGGGTCTCCGAACTCCCCCTGCACACCGGCGAGGTGAACCTGCGCGAGCGGGTACCCGAGTCCGAGACCGACCCGCACACCGAGGTCGGCCGGGTCGGCGCCGCGCTCAACCGGATGCTGGACCACGTGCACGGCGCCCTGCACGCCCGTCAGCAGAGCGAGACCCGGGTACGGCAGTTCGTCGCCGACGCCAGCCACGAACTGCGCACCCCCCTCGCGTCCATCCGCGGCTACGCCGAACTCACCCGGCGCGGCCGCGAACGGGTCGGCCCCGACACCCGGCACGCGCTCGCCCGGATCGAGTCCGAGGCCGACCGGATGACCCTGCTGGTCGAGGACCTGCTGCTGCTCGCCCGGCTGGACGCAGGCCGGCCGCTGTGCTTCGAGCACACCGACCTCGTACCGCTCGTCGTGGACGCCGTCAGCGACGCCCGCGCGGCCGGACGCGGCCACGAGTGGCGGCTCGACCTGCCCGACGGACCCGCGCCCGTCCAGGCGGACGCCGCCCGCCTCCAGCAGGTCCTCGTCAACCTGCTCGCCAACGCCCGCACCCACACCCCGCCCGGTACGACCGTCACCGCGCGGGTGCGTCGGCGCGGGCCCTGGCTGTGCGTGGACGTCGAGGACGACGGGCCCGGCATCCCGTCCGCGCTGCTGCCGCACGTCTTCGAGCGGTTCGCGCGCGGCGACTCGGCCCGCTCGCGGGCCACCGGCTCCACCGGGCTCGGCCTCGCCATCGTGCGGGCCGTGGCGAGCGCGCACGGCGGCGCCGTCACCGTGGACAGCGGCCCCGGGCGGACGGTGTTCACCGTGCGCCTGCCCGCCCCCGCCCCCGCCGCCGACCGGGCCTCCGCTCCTGACCTCGTCCCCGTTCCCCGTCCGCTGCCGCACTCACAGGTGGGGCACAGTGCCACCACACGGGTGGAACAGGGCGGTTGACCACAGTCGGTGCCATGCGAACCGACCCCTCTCCCGGCCCCCTCCCGGCCCGGGAGCACCTGCCGGCCCCGGAACACCTCCCCGATCGGGGACACCTCCCGGCCAGGGAACACCTCCCGGCCACGCCCGCCGGCACAGCCGTCCTGGACGTCGTCATCCCCGTCCACAACGAGGAGCAGGACCTCGGGCCCTGTGTGCGCGGACTGCGCGAGCACCTGGGGCGGACCTTCCCGTACCCGTTCCGCGTCACGATCGCCGACAACGCCTCCACGGACCGCACCCCGCAGGTCGCGGCCCGGCTCGCGGCGCGGTTCCCCGAGGTGCGGTGGGTGCGGCTGGAGCAGAAGGGCCGCGGCCGGGCGCTGAGCGCCGTCTGGTCCGCCTCCGACGCCCCGGTCCTCGCCTACATGGACGTCGACCTGTCCACCGACCTCAACGCGCTGCTGCCGCTGGTGGCGCCGCTGATCTCGGGCCACTCCGACCTGGCCATCGGCTCCCGGCTCAGCCGCGGTTCCCGCGTGGTGCGCGGTCCCCGGCGGGAGTTCATCAGCCGCGCCTACAACCTGATCCTGCGCGGCTCGCTCCAGGCCCGCTTCTCCGACGCCCAGTGCGGCTTCAAGGCGATCCGGCGGGACGTCGCCCAGGTGCTGCTGCCGCTGGTCGAGGACGCCGGCTGGTTCTTCGACACCGAGCTGCTGGTGCTGGCCGAGCGGGCCGGGCTGCGCATCCACGAGGTGCCGGTCGACTGGATCGACGACCCCGTCTCGACGGTGCGGATCGTGCGGACGGCCACCGACGACCTGCGGGGCGTGTGGCGGGTGGGCCGCGCCCTCGCCACCGGTTCGCTGCCCCTGGACCGGCTCGTACGGCCCTTCGGCGACGACCCGCGCGACCGCGACCTCACGGACGTGCCCCGCGGACTCGCCCGGCAGCTGGTCGGGTTCTGCGTGGTCGGCGGCCTGTCCACCCTCTGCTACCTGCTCCTCTACAGCGCCTTCCGCGCTTTCAGCGGCGCCCAGGCCGCCAACGGGCTCGCCCTGCTGGTCTCTGCGGTCGCCAACACCGCGGCCAACCGGCGGCTCACCTTCGGGGTGCGCGGCCGGACCGGCGCCGTGCGCCACCAGGCGCAGGGACTCGTCGTGTTCACCATCGGCCTGGTCCTGACCAGCGGCTCGCTCGCCGCCCTGGACGCGGCAGGTGGCCACCCGGGCCACTCCACCGAACTGGCGGTCCTCGTCGCCGCCAACCTCGCGGCGACCGTGCTGCGCTTCCTGCTGCTGCGCGCCTGGGTGTTCCCCGAGTACCGCCCGGCCGCCGCCGGATCCACCGCGGAGGACACCCGATGACCACCACCACGCACCACGGCGGGCACGTCCTCGCCCGGCCCCGGCAGCCGTTCGTACGGCGCCTGCTGACCGCCCGCGCGGAGACGGACCCGCGCTGGGCCCGCCCGGCCCTGCTCGCCCTGCTGCTGGCGACCGCGCTGCTGTACCTGTACGACCTCAGCGCCTCCGGCTGGGCCAACTCCTTCTACGCGGCGGCCGTCCAGGCGGGCAGCACCTCCTGGAAGGCGTTCTTCTTCGGCTCGCTGGACGCGGGCAACGCCATCACCGTCGACAAGCCCGCCGCCTTCCTGTGGCCGATGGAGCTGTCGGTACGGATCTTCGGCCTCAACTCCTGGGCGCTCCTCGCCCCGCAGGCCCTCATGGGGGTCGCCGCCGTCGCGGTGGTGCATGCGTCCGTGCGCCGGCGGTACGGGCACGCGGCCGGGCTGATCGCGGGCGCGGTGCTCGCGCTCACCCCGGTCGCGGCGCTGATGTTCCGCTTCGACAACCCGGACGCGATGCTCGCCCTGCTCATGGCGGTGGCCTGCGCGTTCGTGGTGCGGGCCGTGGAGGACGGGCGGACCCGGTGGCTGGTGTGGGCGGGGGTGGCGATCGGCTTCGCGTTCCTCGCCAAGACGCTCCAGGCGTTCCTGGTGCTGCCGCCCCTCGCGCTCGTGTACGCGGTCTGCGCGCCCGTGCGGCTGCGTCGGCGGCTGGCCCAACTGGGCCTGGCGACCCTGGCGTTGGTCGTGTCGGGCGGTTGGTGGGTGGCGGTCGTCGAGCTGTGGCCGGCCGCCTCGCGCCCCTACGTCGGCGGTTCGCAGCACAACAGCTTCCTGGAGCTGACCTTCGGCTACAACGGCCTCGGCCGGCTCAGCGGCGAGGAGACGGGGAGCGTCGGCGGCGGAGGGGGAGGCGGCGGTGCCGGCGGCTTCGGCGGCGGGCGCTGGGGCACGACCGGCTGGGACCGTATGTTCGGCGCGGAGGTCGGCGGTCAGGTGTCGTGGCTGATCCCGGCCGCGCTGATCCTGCTCGTCGCCGCGCTGTGGGCCACCCGGCGGGCCCCGCGCACGGACGCCGGCCGGGCGGCGCTCCTGGTCTGGGGCGGCGCGCTGCTCGTCACCATGGCCGTCTTCAGCTACATGGCGGGCATCTTCCACCAGTACTACACGGTGGCCCTCGCGCCGTACCTCGCGGCGGTCGTCGGCATGGGGGCGGTGCTGCTGTGGCGGCGGCGCGGCGAGACCTGGGCGTCGCTCGTGCTGGCCGCCTCGGCCGTGGCGGGCGCGTCCTGGGGGTACGTCCTGCTGCACCGCACCCCGGACCACCTGCCCTGGCTGCGGTGGGCGGTGCTGGTCGGCGGACTGGCGGCCGCGCTGGGGCTGGTCTTCGCGGGCCGGCTGCCGTGCCGTGCGGCGCTCGCTGCGGCGGGCCTCGGCCTGGTGGCGGCGCTGGCGGGGCCGACGGCGTACACGCTGAGCACGGTCGCCGTCCCGCACACGGGCTCCATCCCGACGGCCGGTCCGGCGGGCGCGGGCATGATGGGCTTCGGCGGGGGCGGCGGGGGACGCTTCGGCGGCTTCCCGGGGCGGGAGCGGCTCGGCGGGACGGGGGTCCCGGGCGGCGGACAAGGCGGCGGGACCGGCTTCCCGGGCGGGACCGGAGCCCCCGGCGGCAACGGCTTCCCGGGCGGAACGGGGTTCCCCGGCGGGGGCGGTCCGCTCGGTGGCGGCCCCTCCGGGGAGGGCGGCGGCGGTGGGCTCGGCGGGCTCCTCGACGGCACCGCCGTCTCCGCCGAGGCGAAGAAGCTGCTGAAGACGGACGCCGGGAAGTACACCTGGGTCGCCGCGTCCATCGGCTCACAGAACGCGGCGAGCTACCAACTGGCCACGGGGGAGCCGGTCATGGCGATCGGCGGCTTCAACGGCACCGACCCCTCCCCGACCCTGGCGCAGTTCAAGAAGGACGTGGCCGACGGCAGGATCCACTACTTCGTCGGAGGGGGCGGCCGTGGCGGCGGCTCGGACGTCACGACCTGGGTGGAGGCCAACTTCACGAAGGTGACGGCCGGTTCGGACACCTTCTACGACCTCACCCGCCCGGCCGGAGGGAGTTGACGAGGCGTCGGCGGCGCGGCCGAACCTCGGCGGCGCGGCCGACCGCCCCTTTTGGGAGCGTTCCGGCCTAGCATCTCGGTAAGCGGACCGAGATGTTCAGGGGAGGGGCGCCGATGGTTGCGGCAGCCGAGGGCGGGGTGCGGGCCAGTGTGTGGCTCCAGGAGAAGGCCCGTCGGCGATCGCGCAGCGGCCCGCCCTCCGGCCTCGACCGGGAGCGGATCACCCGTGCCACCGTGCGGATGCTGGACGCGAAGGGGCTGGACCGGTTCTCGATGCGCCGCCTGGCCGCCGAGCTGGACGTGACCGCGATGTCCCTGTACTGGTACGTCGACACCAAGGACGACCTGCTCGAACTCGCCCTCGACGCCGCGTTCGGCGAACTCGGGCTGCCGGACGCGGAGGACGAGGACACGGACTGGCGGGAGCAGTTGCGCACGCTCGCCACCGAGTACCGCGCCCTGCTGGTGCGCCACCCCTGGCTGTCGCCGCTCGCCGGGCGCTTCCTCAACATAGGCCCCGACTCGCTGGCCTTCTCGCGCCGGGTGCAGCAGGTCGTGCGCCGCACGGGGCTGCCCGCGCACGGTGTGTCCGGCGCGATCTCGGCCGTCTTCCAGTTCGTGTACGGCTACGGCACCTTCGAGGGCCACTTCGCCACCCGGGTCGCGGCGGCCGGGCTGACCCCGGACGAGTACCACCGCTCCGCGCTCAGCGCGGCGATCGGGGCGCCGGGGGCGGAGGACGTGCTGCGGGAGCGGGCCGAACTCCGTGCGGCCCGGGGCGGCGACACGGTCCAGGAGATGCTGGACCGTGACTTCGCCTTCGCCCTGGAACTGCTGGTCTCCGGCATCGAGGCGATGGTCACCCGCGCCTGAGACCGGCCGGGCGGACCACCGCCGGGTCGGATCACCGCCGACCGGATCAGTCGCCGGACACCAGACGGGCCGGGAAGCCGCCCGTGGCCACCGGACCCCAGCGGGTCGGGGTCACCCGGATGATGGACTTGCCCTGCTTGACCATCGCCGCCCGGTACTCGTCCCAGTCCGGGTGCTCGCCGGCGATGTTGCGGTAGTACTCGACGAGCGGTTCCACCGAGTCGGGCGAGTCGACGACCTCGGCCGTGCCGTCGATCTGGACCCAGGGGCCGTTCCAGTCGTCGCTCAGCACGATCAGGCCGACCCGCTCGTCGCGCTTGGCGTTGCGGGTCTTGGCGCGCTCCGGGTAGGTGGAGACCACGATCCGGCCCGAGTCGTCGACACCGCAGGTCAACGGCGACCCCTGGGGGCCGCCGTCGGCCCGCCGGGTGAGCAGGATGGCCCGGTGGCGGGGGCGTACGAAGTCCAGCAGCTCATCGAGCGAGACGGTGGTGTTGGTCGCGATGTTCGGTGCCATGGCAGCAGCCTAGGGCCGGTGGCCCCGTTGCGGCTGATTCTGCTGGGCCTATGCCTGGGGGAGTGTCTCGCCCTGTACGGCCTGGACGTCCAGCTCGACCTTGAGTGTCGTGCCGATGGCGGCGATCCCGGCCTGGACGATCTGGTTGTAGTTCATCGCGAAGTCCTCCCGCAGCAGCTCCGTGGTCGCGCGGAAGGCGGCCCGGGTGCCGCCCCAGGGGTCGGACCCGGTGCCGAGGTAGGCGAGGTCGAGGTCGACCGGGCGGACGACACCGCGCATCGTGAGCTCGCCGTGCACCGTCCAGCGGTCGGGTCCCGCGGCGCTCACCCCCGTCGAGCGGTAGGTGATCTCCGGGTACCGCTCCACGTCCAGGAAGTCGGCGGAGCGCAGATGGGTGTCGCGCATGTCGTTGCCGGTGTTGATGCTGGCGGCCCGGATCACCGCCTCGACGCGGGACTTGGCGACGTCGTCCGGGGCGATCTCGACGGTGGCGGTGAAGTCCGTGAACCGGCCGCGCACGCTGGAGATCCCCAGGTGCTGGGCGACCGCGCCGACCGTGGAGTGCGCCGGGTCGACGGTCCAGGGTCCGGGCGGGGGCAGCTCGGTGCCGCCCTGGCGGGCCAGGGTCACCGTCCCGACGCCGGCGCGGCCGCTCGCGGTGACGATCGCCCCGGCGGCGGCGGGCGCGTACCCGACGGCCGTGACGATCACCGTGTACGCCCCGGGGACCAGCTCGGTCGCGTCCCGTACGGAGCCCTCCGCGTCGGCCTCGGCGCGCAGCACCTGCCGGCCCGTCGTGTCCGTCAGCGTGACGACCGCGTGCGACACGGCCCAGCCGTCCCGGGTCTGGATCCTCGCCGTCAGTCCCATCCCGTTTTCTCCCTCAAAAGCCATGGCCGGCTTCGCGCAGCCCTGCAAAGTGGTCGGGTGAAGCAGAACCGGCCCGTGGCACGCCGCCCTGCGGGGGCGTGCCACGGGCCGGGGCCGAACTACTCGCCGGGGTGGGCGAGTTCGATGTCGTGCCCGTCGACTCCGGTGCCGGAGACGGTCAGGGCGGTGGCCACCGGCGGGTAGCCGGTCGCGATGACGGTGTAGTCGCCGCTGTTCAGGTCGGTGAAGGCGTACGCCCCGTCCGGCCCGGTGGTGGACGTGCCGACCACGTTGCCCGCCGCGTCCACCAGGGTCACGCGGGCGTCGGCCAGCGGACCGTGCGGGGCGCGGACGACACCCTGGAGCTGGGCGCCGGCGTCCAGGTCGACCTCGATCCGGGTGACCCCGGTCGCGGCGATCTCGACGGGCAGCGCGCGCGGCCGGAACCCGGCGGCGTTCACCGCGAGGGTCACCGCCCCCGGCACCAGCTCGGCGAAGGAGAACTCGCCCTGCTCACCGGTGGTCCCGGTGGCCAGCAGATCGCCGCGCACATCGGTGACGATCACCATGGCGTCCTTGACCGGCAGCGCGCTCCCGGCCCCGCGGACGACACCGCTGAGCCCGCTGGTGCCGCTGAGCAGGATGTCGTACGCCAGCGGGTCCTCGCCCACGACGATCGTGGACGCCTGCGGCTGGAAGCCGTCGGCGGAGGCGATCAGGACGTACGTCCCCGTGCCCGGCGCCCGCATCGAGTAGGCGCCGTCGCCCTGTGCGACCGAGCGGCCGAGCTGGCTGCCGGAGAGGGAGATCAGGGTGACCGCGGCCTGTGGGACCGGGGCGCTCTCGGCGCCGCGGACGAAGCCGTGGACCGGGACGCCGCCGGACGCGGACCGCTCCGGCACGGGCAGGGTGGCCACGGCGGTCGGCTGCCGGGTCGCGGCGGCCAGGGTCCCGTCGCCCGCGTCGACCACGGCCGACGCCCAGCCGGGCACCTTCTCCTCGACGGGCTCGGACGGCTGTGCGCCCGCCTGGGCCGGCTCCTGCACGGTGATCTCCTCGGTCGGGGCGGACTGCTCCTGCGCGGCCTGGGCCAGGGCGCCCGTGGTGCGCAGCGGGACCTCCTTGATGAACAGCGTGATCAGGAAGGCGACCGCGGCCAGGCAGCCGGCGATGAGGAAGACGTCGGCGATGCCGTGGCCGTAGGCGCTCTCCATGACCGTGCGCAGCGGCGCGGGGAGCGCGTTCATGTCCGGGATGGCGTCGCTGGAGCCCGAACCGGCGAGCCCCGCGGCGTACTTGGGGTCGATGCCCGCGAGGCCGTCCTTGACGTAGTCGGTGATTCGGTGGGCCATCACGGCGCCCAGCGCGGAGACGCCGACCGCACCGCCGAGGGAGCGGAAGAAGGTGACGGTGGAGCTGGCCGAGCCGAGGTCGGCGGGCGAGACCTGGTTCTGCGTGCACAGCACCAGGTTCTGCATCATCATGCCGATGCCGAGACCCAGCATCGCCATGAAGACGCCCATCTTCCAGTAGTCCGTGTCGTAGCGGATGGTGCCCAGGAGGCCGAGGCCGGCGGTCACCAGGACGCCACCGCTGACCAGCCACGCCTTCCAGCGGCCGGTGCGGGTGATGAACTGGCCGGAGACGGTGGAGGAGATGAACAGGCCACCGATCATCGGGATGGTCATGACGCCCGACATGGTCGGGGACTTGTCCCGGGCCAGCTGGAAGTACTGGCTGAAGAACACGGTGCCGCTGAACATCGCGATGCCGACGAACAGCGAGGCGAGCGACGCGAGCGTGATGGTGCGGTTGCGGAACAGCCGCAGCGGGATGATCGGCTCGCTCGCCCTGGACTCGACGAGGAGGAACAGCAGGCCGAGGACGATCGAGCCGCCGACCATCGCGTACGTCTGCCACGACAGCCAGTCGTACTTGTCACCGGCGAAGGTGACCCAGACCAGCAGCAGCGACACGGCGGCGGAGATGAAGAACGCGCCGCCCCAGTCGACCTTGACCTCGCGCTTGACCACCGGCAGGTGCAGGGTCTTCTGGAGCACGATCAGGGCGATGACGGCGAAGGGCACGCCGACGTAGAAGCACCAGCGCCAGCCGAGCCACGAGGTGTCGGTGATGACACCGCCGAGCAGCGGGCCGCCGACGGTGGCGACGGCGAAGGTGGCGCCGAGGTAGCCGGAGTACCGGCCGCGCTCGCGCGGGGAGATCATCGCCGCCATCACGATCTGCGCCAGCGCGGACAGACCGCCGACGCCGATGCCCTGCACGACGCGGCAGGCGATCAGCATGCCGGGGTTCTGCGACAGGCCGGCGGCCATCGAGGCGACGACGTAGACGACGAGCGCTATCTGGACGAGCGCCTTCTTGCTGTACAGGTCGGCGAGCTTGCCCCACAGGGGAGTGCTCGCGGTCATCGACAGCAGGGCGGCGGTGACCACCCAGGTGTAGGCGGACTGGCCGCCGCCGAGGTCGCCGATGATGCGCGGCAGGGCGTTGGAGACGATCGTGGACGACAGGATCGCCACGAACATGCCGAGCAGGAGCCCGGACAGGGCCTCCATGATCTGCCGGTGCGTCATGGGGGCCTGGTCGGAGCCTCCCCCGTGCTTGGCGTGAGCCCGCACACCGGCTGGTGTGGTCGTTGCCATGGGCTTCCTTTTCTGTGTCCTCAAGCGGGTGTACGGGTGGGTGTGGGTTCGGGGTCGAACACGGGGGCGGGGATGCCGCCGGGCGGGGGCGGGAGCGAGTGCGGCCGGGTGTGGCTGTGACCGGGGCGGCAGTCGCCGAAGCTCTCCCGCAGACGGGACATGAGCCGGATCAGGTCGTCCACCTCCTCGTCGGTCCAGTCGCTCAGCCGCTCGGCCAGCAGCGCGGTGCTGCGCCGGGACAGCTCGCCGAGCAGGTCCTCGCCGGCCGGGGTGAGGCGCAGGATGCGCGACCGCCCGTCCGCCGGGTCGGGGGACCGCTCGATCCAGCCGCGCTGGACGACGTGCGTCACGTGCCGGCTGGTGACCGACATGTCCACGGCGAGCAACTCCGCGAGCTTGCTCATGCGCATGGCGCCGTGCCGGCCGAGCAGGGTCAGCACCGCGGCGGACCCGGCCGGGCAGTCGTGCGGCAGGATCCGTCCGAGGTCCCGCTTCACGGCGCCGACGGCACTGAGCTGGCGCGCCAGCTCCTCGAACCGGGTCTGCTCCGCCATCACGTCTCCCGTATTCGTTGCTTAGGGCAACCGTACGAAGTTTGGTTGCCGCAGGCAAATAAACAGGGGGCTCACAGGAATAAAAACTTGGCAAAGGCAAGTATTGCGGAAGTAAACACCCAGGTGGCCGACGCGTCGGGTGGCGTGAAGGGTCCGGGTGGTGTGGGGAGTGCGTGAACTCCTCTTTACTTCCGCGGGACCCCACTTGGGCGGGCCGGTGGGTCTTCGCTAGGGTCTCGGGCCATGGCTAACACCCAGGGCCCCCAGGGCAACCACGACCCCGCCGGCAGCACCCAGATGTTCCGCGCGTTCGTCGACGACGCTCCCCCGGCGCAGCAGCAGGCGGCCGCGCAGCGCGGCCCGCGCATCGGTCTCATCCTCGGCGTCGTCGTCGCCGTGGTGGTGGTCGCCGCCGTCGCATGGCTGGCGATGATGTAACAACCCCGGCAGGCATCTCACCCACGCCGAATGGAGCGGGGGTCGACACGACCACCCGCTCCTCGCTGTGCCCGTCGCGACGGGCGGCGTCAACTCGGCCGCGGGGCGGCGCACTTCCGGCCGACGGCGAGTCCCGTACGGCCGGCTGCTCGCGCCCCGCGGGGGGACGTCAGTCCGAGATCAGGCCCTCCCGCAGCTGCGCCAGCGTGCGGGTCAGCAGGCGGGAGACGTGCATCTGCGAGATGCCGACCTCCTCGCCGATCTGCGACTGGGTCATGTTCGCGAAGAAGCGGAGCATGATGATCCGTCGCTCGCGGGGCGGGAGTTTGGCCAGCAGCGGCTTGAGCGACTCGCGGTACTCCACGCCCTCCAGCGCCGAGTCCTCGTAGCCGAGGCGGTCCGCGAGCGAGCCCTCGCCGCCGTCGTCCTCGGGCGCCGGGGAGTCCAGCGACGAGGCCGTGTACGCGTTGCCCACCGCGAGGCCGTCGACGACGTCCTCCTCGGACACGCCCAGCACGGCGGCCAGTTCGGTGACCGTCGGGGAGCGGTCCAGCTTCTGCGAGAGCTCGTCGCTCGCCTTGGTCAGGGCCAGGCGCAGCTCCTGGAGTCGGCGCGGGACGCGCACCGACCACGAGGTGTCGCGGAAGAAGCGCTTGATCTCACCCACGACCGTCGGCATCGCGAACGTCGGGAACTCCACGCCCCGTTCGCAGTCGAAGCGGTCGATCGCCTTGATCAGCCCGATGGTGCCGACCTGGACGATGTCCTCCATCGGCTCGTTGCGGGAGCGGAAGCGGGCCGCCGCGTAGCGCACGAGGGGGAGGTTGAGCTCGATCAGGGTGTCCCGGACGTAGGCGCGCTCGGGGCTGTTCTCGTCCAGTGCGGCGAGCCGCAGGAACAGGGAGCGGGACAGGGTGCGGGTGTCGAGTGCCTCCGAGGCGGCCGGAGCGGCCGTGGCCTGCGCGGCCTCGAGGGTCGTGTCGTCGGCGAGCACGTCGAGAGCGTCGAGCTCCTTGGGCGCTGCCTCGCTCTGCGTGGGCGTCAGCACCTTCGAGCTGCCCTGTTCTACGGACATGCCACCCCCTTTGGGTCGCGGGACGGTCGTGGCGACGTCCCGTCGAGGAACGCAGCCTTCACCTGAATACCGGAGCCGGAGCCGCGGCAAACGCGTCTCCCGCAGAATGTCACATGTCGGCAACACGCTGTAGTGACATGTCGACATGTCAGTGACGAATCAGCCCTGGAAGGAGGGGGTCTGACAGGTTTTCGGGGCTCAAGTGTCGGGATCTTCCCAGGTGGGCGATTCGCTCTCACCGGTGACGGTTCGATCCGGCTTTCGGTTATGGATCAACGGGGCCGGTCGGGTGTTCCCGGCTACACCTCGATGCGGTTCGCCGAGCGCAGCCGCTGGAAGCTGCGCGCGAGCAGCCGGGAGACGTGCATCTGCGAGACGCCCAGCTCCGCGCTGATCTGCGACTGGGTGAGGTTGTTGTAGTAGCGCAGCAGCAGGATCCGCTGCTCCCGCTCGGGGAGTTGGACCAGCAGGTGGCGGACCAGGTCGCGGTGCTCCACGCCGTCCAGGGCCGGGTCCTCGTACCCGATGCGGTCCAGGAGCCCGGGCAGCCCGTCGCCCTCCTGGGCGGCCTCCAGGGACGTCGCGTGGTACGACCGCCCGGCCTCGATGCAGGACAGCACCTCGTCCTCGCCGATGCGCAGCCGCTCGGCGATCTCGGCGGTGGTCGGGGAGCGTCCGAACGCCGTGGTGAGGTCCTCGGTCGCGCTGTTGACCTGCACCCACAGCTCGTGCAGCCGGCGCGGTACGTGGACCGTGCGGACGTTGTCGCGGAAGTACCGCTTGATCTCCCCGACGACCGTCGGCATCGCGAACGTCGGGAACTGCACCCCCCGGTCCGGGTCGAACCGGTCGATGGCGTTGATCAGCCCGATGGTGCCGACCTGGACGACGTCCTCCATCGGCTCGTTGCGGGAGCGGAAGCGGGCGGCGGCGTAGCGTACGAGCGGCAGGTTCGCCTCGATGAGCGCCCCCCGCACGCGGTTGTGCTCCGGCGTGCCCGGGGCGAGATCCTTGAGCTGGCCGAACAGTACCTGGGTCAGGGCCCGGGTGTCCGCACCGCGGCGTTTCTCGGGAGCGGGGGCCTGTGCCTCGTCCTGAGGCGGCGCAGTACTGGCCGACACGGTCAACGCCACCTCTTTATCGCTCAATCATCCGTCAAAAGCGGTCATAGCATCACAAGACATGTGCACTGTGTGCAAGCACCGCATAACACCGTGTTGAGGGCAAGTTGAGGTCCGGAACGCACGAAGGCCCTCCGCCGTCACGGCGGAGGGCCCGGGGAGTACGGGACTCAGAACTCGTAGTCGGCGATCACCCACGTGGCGAACTCCCGCCACAGCGCCACGCCCGCCTGGTGCGCCGGGTGCTCCAGGTAGCGCTTCAGGGCGTCCGGGTCGTCCACCGCCGAGTTGATCGCGTAGTCGTACGCGATGGGGCGGTCGCTGAGGTTCCAGCCGCACTCCCAGAAGCGCAGCTCCTCGATCTGCCCGCCCAGCGCCCGGAACGCCTCGTCACCGGCGACGACCCGCGGGTCGTCGCGCTCGACGCCCTCGTTGAGCTTGAACAGGACCAGGTGGCGGATCATGGGCACTTCCCTCAGTTCTTCGCTCCGTTGGCGATCCAGGTCATGAAGTCGCCGATGGCCTTCGCGGCGTCCGATATGCCCTCGAAGCCTATCTGGACGTAGTCGGCGGCCTTGGCCGGGTCGGTGATGATCACGTACAGCGCGAAGACCACGAGCACGTACACGGCGATCTTCTTGGCGTTCACCGCCACCGCGGCCTCCCCTGTGACTGCTGTGCCTGTTCGGGACCCCTGTTGCGGCCGCGAGTTTAGCCTTCACATGGGCTTTAGGGACCAACGGCCCGCGGGCGGGGGCCCTTTGCCGGTCCCGTGCGGGCGCCCGGAACCGGAGGATGGACATCGACCCCGGCGGATCCGGCAGGAACCGACGGGGCGGGGACGGACCCCACTGCGGGGTGCGCGGCGCTTTTTCCCCCCGGGTGGCGCCGCGTACTTGGGTTCCGTCCCCGTTCCTGCTGCCCGGACACATGTCGGCCCCCCATCCACCTCCCCGAACGCCGGAAGGGCCCCGTCTTCCGACGGGGCCCTTCCACAGCGGTAGCGGAGGGATTTGAACCCTCGGTGACTTGCGCCACACTCGCTTTCGAGGTCTGTTCGTGCTGGTCAGGGCATGATCCGCAGCCGTTTAGCCCCGTTCATTCCCGTCCGCCCGCCCGGAGCGTGAACCGTTGTGGACGGCTCCGGACGGGGGTGAATGAGACGGAAACTGAGACGGAGAGCGTCCCGGCACCATCAGGCTTGATCTGCGGTTTCCGGCACGAGCCGACTCGTGAAGCCGTGGTCGCGTAGCCGCTCATACGCGGTCCTGACGTCGTCGGGAATCCTTTGTTCGATCATGAACCCCTGTCGGGGGTAGATCATGAGCCGCTGCTGTGCACCGACCAACATGTCGACCACAAGGCGCGCGTCCCCGATCGAATCGACGTAGTCGGGAAGCGTCATGGGGGTGGACGCGCACACCCACTCGACACTGGGCCACAGCTTCCGGGCGGTCGCGTACGCGCGCCGCTCCTCGTAGGGCTTGCTGACCAGGAGGACCGACGAGACGGGCACATGCCGCTCTTCGAGTAGCGCGCGCGAGAAGCGGATGTTCTCACCCGTGTTCCGCGCCCTCGGCTCCACAAGGATGACGTCCTCGGGAACCCCCAGCTCTACAGCCCGCTCGCGGTAGTGCTCGGCTTCGCCGCGCGGCATCCGCTCATGCGTCGTTCGGCTGGTCGCGCCGGTGAAGACGATGAGCGGCGCCATCCCGGCGTGGTAGAGGCCGGCTGTCGTGTCGGCCACCCCCAGATCGTGACTGCCGAGTCCCACGGCCACGGAGCATGGGCGAGGCTCGTGCCCCATCTGCTGGAAGTCCCAGAGCCGCTGTGCGTCCGCCCATGCCTGAGCCGAGATCACTTGCTCTCGCCCTCCGTCTCCGTCTGCGCCGAGTCGGGCACCTTGAAGTCATACGACCATGCGAACCGGGTTGCCGCGTGTACCCCGATGGCGAACTCAACCACGGTTCCGTCTGCCGTGCGCGTGGTCCGGTGGAGTTCTACCACCCACTCGCCTGGTGAGAGCTGGAGAAGCTGAGCCTCTTCGGGCGTAGGCACGCGCGCGAAGAGTTCCTCGGTCATGTGGTCGATTTCGTATCCCGCGTCGTAGAGGACGCGGAACCCGCCGCCCCGCCCGGCGGGCCCCGGAGTCGGGTCGACGATGCGGGTTCCTTCGACGTGTTCGGGTCGGTAGTAGCTGGTCAGGGTATGAGTCGGCTGCGCGCCTTCCTTCACCAGTCGGGCCCGCGCGTAGACGTCGGCCCCCTCGGGCAAACCGTGCGCAGCGGCCACGGCCGCCGGCGCTTTCACCCGGCTGACGGTCTGGGTCTGCTCGTTTCGTTGGTACGTGCGGCCGGACGCCACCCGATCCGCGATGAACGCGACTTCATCGCCGTCCCGCCACTTGGCCTTGTCGTACCGCGCGATACCCAACCGCTTGAGGGGTGCCTTCGGCCTCACCACGGTGCCGTGGCCACGGGTCATCGTCACCAGCCCCTCGGCCTCAAGGGCTTTGTATGCCTGGTGGACCGTTGCCTTTGAGCCGTCACCCGCCTCTACGAGGTCCCTGATCTGCGGAAGCTGGTCACCGGGGCCGTAGTCGCCGTTCCTGATCTGCTCGGCAAACCGGTCCGCCAGTTCCCGCCACTTTGGCGCTTTCGGTGCCACGCCGAACTCCTCTCGACAGGTCCCAGTGAAGCACACAGTCCTAGGACTGTTGACAGTCCTAGGACTGTGATGCATTCTCATCTCAGGCCGCTCGCAGTCCTAGGACAGCGAGTTGGAGGGGTCCTCTTTGGACTGCCTTCACGTTGCGGCCAGGGGCCCGGGACAGAGCGGGCCGAGGGACCCGGACCCCTGGTCAACCGGAGGGCTCAGACCGAAAGGTCACGTCTCCATACGCCTGAAACGGGAGCTCGTGTTCCCGAAGGAGACCTGTTCACATCCGCCTCGCATGAGGGGTCCTGATGCGTGAACGACAGCGTTGGGCGTCGCCGCGGTCGACCGGCCGGCGGCGCCTGTGCACCACCCCGTGCCGGTGAGCGGAACGCGCGCTCACGGCCGATCCGGTCGGCCCGTGACCTGCCATCGCGGCGGCTAGCGCCGCGGCCGGTTGCCTCTCCCCGCCCGCACAGACCGCGCCTGGTGCGCGGTCTCTGTCCGGGCGGGGTGGGGGGAGCCGGACAACCCCCGGCTCGACACGAGAGCGGTCCCCGGGATGCCCCCCAGGGACCGCGTACAGACGCCTGCAACGGAGGCACCTGTGGTGACGAGTCTGACAGACCAGGAGCGCGAGGACCTGTCGCGCAAGAACGGTGAGACGAACAAGCGGAGCGAGGACAACGCCCGTGTGCGGGGAGGCCGTTGATGGCCGCCGACGATCACGGGAAGACGAAGCCGCCGCTTCCGGTCCGTCCGCCGCGTCCGCACCCGCACCCGCACGCGGTGTGAGCGGGTCCTGAACTAACTGCCCCGATGGTCGTGACGCCGGGTTCGACTCCCGGCGGGGGCGCTGCGGGCCGCCATGTGCGGTCCGGTCACCTGCGGGAGGACACAGCGTGAAGATCTTCGGCTTCAGCGACGACGGCGAGTTCGCGCCGCTGCCCGACGACATCGAGGCGGACAGCACGATCACGCTCAGCGACGGTCAGTGCATGACCGACGCCCACGGCAACACCTACACGACCACCCCGGCCGACGACGACAACTGACACCCCCCCCGCAACGGCGCGCACCCCCGGAGCTGGAACTCCGGGGGTGCTGTTCGGGCCGTTCACCCTTCGAGAGGACCACGACCCTATGAACCCCATCGTGACTGTTCAGGACGCTGTTACGGCGTTCGCCGACTGGATCGAGCCCACGGCCGGGGAGCTGGCCGCGATCGAGGAGGAGATGCCCGTCATCCTGGCGGACGTCGACCTCCTTGACGCGCAGATCATCACGCTGGACCGCGTTCCGTCCGAGCTGGACACCCGCCGCATCCGCCGCGCCCGCCGCCGCGTTCTCGCGGCCCGCCGGGAGCTCTCGAACCGCACCGCCGGCACGACCCTTCCGGGCGGTGCGGCGTGACTGTCCCCAGCGAGAGCTTGAAGGCCGCGCACGCCGAAGTGAAGGCGGAGATCGCGCGGACGGACTCCAAGACCGCGTTGTTGCTGGCGTTCGTGGGGGCGGTGCTGGCGGGTTCTTGGTCGGTCGCCCGTGATCTGCCCCTGAACGTGCCTGCCGCGATCGTCGGCGGCACCGGCATAGCGGCCTTGGTGACCGCCGCCTGGCTTCTGCTGCGCTCGGTCCGCCCGAACCTGGGTGGCCGGAGGGTGGGCGGCCGGCACGGGTTCCCGCTGTGGGCGACCCTCACCACGGAGGAGATCCCCGGCGCGGTGGCCCGCGACCTGTCGACCGCTATTGCCGGCCTGTCCCGGCTCGCGGTGGACAAGTACACCTGCCTGCGCCGCGCCGTCGATCTGACCTGCATCGGCGGCGGACTGATCCTCGCCGCCGTCCTGATCGCGCTGGCAGGTGCGGCATGAGCATGCAGACCCCCCTTTCCGGTCTCGCGCTGGCCCTGGTCGTCGCCGGTCTGCTCCTCGCCCTGGCGGGTCTGGCCGGCATCGTCGCCACTGGCCACGGTGTGTGGCAGTGGGTGGTGGCGGTGGGCTGCTGCACGCAGGCGGCCGGCTGGCGCCTGCACGCGGTACGGGAGCGGGTGCGCCGATGACCACGGCATTCGACCCTGCGCAGGTGCAGAGCGCGGAACGCACCCTGTCCATCGGCACATGGGCCATCACCGCGGGTGCCGTCCTCTACTCGGTCCTCACGGTCACGCCGCTGGTCCAGGAAGTCACGCCGGACGCGTGGGACTGGACCGGGCCGATCCTGCCGATCGTGGTGGACTCCGCCGTGGTCATCGTGATCCGCCTGGACTCCGTTGTCTCCCGCCTCGGGATGCGCGCGGGCGCCTGGCCGGCACTGCTGCGGTGGATGACCGGCCTGATGACCCTGCTCCTCAACATCGGCCACAGCGCCCTGGCCGGTGACCTGGTCGGCGTTGCCGTGCATGCCGTGGCGCCGCTCCTGCTGATCGTCACCGCTGAAGCAGGGCTCGCCTACCGGCGGGCGCTGGCCGCGGGACTGGCCAAGCTCAAGCGTGAACAGGACGCTGAACAGGAGCGTTCACGGGCCGAGCAGAAGGCCGAAGCCAGGGCCGCGCGGGAGGAGCGGGAGGCCCGGGAGGCGCGGGAGCGCGAGGAGCGTGAACGCGAGACGGATCGCCGTGAACACCGTGAACGCGAGGAGCGTGAACACGCCTGGCGGATGCAGCAGGAGCAGGCCGAACGCGAGGACCGGCAAGCCCGCGAGCAGCGCGAGCACGACGCCCGCATGGAACGCGAACGCGCCGACCGCGCGGCAGCCGAAAAGGCCGCTGAGCAGGCACGGGAAGCCCGCGAGCAAGCCGCGCGGGACGAACGGCTCACCCGCGAGCGGCAGACCGTACAGCGCCGTGAACACCCCGTTCAGCCCCCTGTCCACGCCCCCGTACCCGTACCGGCCGCGCCCGCCGGCGACACCGGCAAGGCGCCCGTCGCGCTGGGTCCGGCCGTGGGCGTGAACACTCCCGTGAACACCCCCGCGCCCGCCGTGAACACCGCCCCGCCGGTCGTGAACACCCTGGTCCTGAGCGAGGGGGAGCGGGTGCCGGAAGAGGTGGCGCGGGCCATCATCGCGGACCCCGTGAACGCCGCTCACTCCGTGCGGACCCTGGCCGGCATGACCGGCTGGTCCATCGGCTGGGTCGCCGCCCGCCGCGCCGAAGCGCGCAAGGACGGCTCTCCCGTCGCGGCCTGACGGCTGCCCGATCCACCCGGTGTCTTCGGGTGGTGAGGGGAGCCGGACAGTCCGGACCGGAAGGGGGACCCCCTGATGAGCCCGTTCAGCTTCGCGTGATGGCCACGCTGCCTGTCTACCGGTGGCGGCTCGCCCCGGACGGCTTCGCCACGTACCGCCAGCTCCGTGCCCTCGGGCTCCGTCCCGGAGGACAGGACGTCGCGGCGCAGGTAGAACGCCCCCGCCGTCGGCGCAGTCCTCTGGTCGCCTATCTCTACCGCATCGATCTCGCCAAGCCGGTGCGCCCGATGACCCCGGCCCGGTGGGCCGCTCTGGCCAAGGCCAACGCCGCCCGCCGCACCTGCCCCGAATGCCGCCGCGACGCCGGATACGTCATCCCCGCCGCGCTCGGTGCCTGCGTTCCCTGCCACGACTCCAACTGAATCGAGGGAGAGCCCTGATGACCCACCGTGACCCGCCGGGGATCATCGCCCCGCACATTCCCGCCGACGCCTACCGCCGCGCCGAAACCACCGGGCAACCGGTCGTCATCGTCGTGCACACCACTGACCAGGACGGGCGCCCGCTGCGCCACTACCTGTTTCCCATCGTCATCGCGGGTGCCGGTGTCGTAGGGGTGTTCGGCCTCGTGGCCGCGTTCATCGCACTGCTCGACTTCGCAGTTCACACCGCGGTCGCCATCGGCAGCGTGGCCGGACCGGTCAGCGTCGGTGGCATCACCCTCAAGCTCACCCGCTCCAAGGGCTGAACTGGCCCACCTACTGCCTCCCTTTGCCCCGCAACGGACGGGGAGGCCGTAGACGGCCCGCAGGGCGTCCGGTCCTCCTCGCGTGTGGGGTCAGACCCCCCGGGGCGTGAACGGCCGTTCAGGACCCCGCGAGGGGGTTGCACGGCCCCATTTTCCGGCCCTCTACGCGCGCGTGCGCGTAGGGCCCCTCCCCCGAATGTCCCTCAACTCTGCAACTCCGCAGGTCAGGCGCGGGTTGCAGGGGTCAACCGGCGCTGTCGACGCAACCGGCAGTGCCAACCATCGCAAATCGGGCGGGCCGGTGGCGCCACGCAACGGCGCACCGGCCCTCATCCACGTCTTGGAGGACTCTTCCGTGGACTGGAAGCAAGCATGGTCGACCACCACCCTCACTGCCAATACGGCGTTGGACGGGCTCGCCCCGGCGTGCGGGCCGTTCGCCGCCTGGTGGGACCGGGAGTCGGAGCGGCGGGCGCAGCTCCGGACGCCGGAGAACCTGAAGGCGCTCATGACGGCGCAGCGCGAGCACAACTCCGCCCGCTCGACCGCGGCGATGGCGCGCAGTCAGCGCACCACGGCTCGCAAGACGTCCGGCGTGCTGTCCGCGGAACGCCGGGCCGCTCGCACCGCGGACAAGGCCGCGCGTCAGCACCACAGCCAGGCGCGGGCCGGACTGAAGGCGGCGCGGAAGAACTACCCCGCCACCCTCACCGCCCGCGCAGTCCAGGCCCACGCCGCACACGCGGTGCCGGGCAGCCTGGCCACCTGGCTGATGTCGGAGGCCAGCCACGCTCTCACCGTGTGGCCGGCATCCGTGTCCGCCGGACTGATCGGCCTGCACGCCGCAGGTCTGTGGCTGGGCAGGCGTCAGCCGGCGGTGCAGTTCGAGGACGGCATGACCGCGGAGGAGCGGCGCCTGGCCTCGCGCCTGGACCCGTCGTTCTGGGTCCAGAACGCCGATTCGCGCGGTCTGTCGGGCACCGTGCCCACCCCCGCGAAGCTCACCCCTGCCGGTCTGGTCTCGCACGTGCGGCTGGATGGCCGGTGGACACCGAAGACCTTCCGGGCCAAGGCGGATGAGATCCGCGCCCTGCTCGGAGCGCGGACCGACCTGCGCATGGAGATCACCTCCGGCAGCCACGGCGACCGGGCCACGATCACGCTGCGCACCCGCAGCGCCGCCGACGGCATCGACCTGACCGGCTGGGAGCCCGGTGCGCCGTGGGGCGTCGACACGGTCACGGGCGACACGGTCATGGTCCCCCTCGGACGTCGGATGCTGGTCGCCGGCACCTCCGGGTCCGGGAAGTCCTGGTCCACCCGCGCCCTGCTCGCGGAGGGCTCCGAGGCTGAGGATCACCGCCTGGTCGTCATCGACCCCAAGCGGGTGGAGGCCATGAACTGGCAGCACCGGGCCCGCACCGCCATCACCCTGGAGGAGGTGCTGGAGGTGACCGATGACCTGGTCGCGGAGATGCACGAGCGTCTGGAGCTCATCCCACGCGGCCAAGACGTGGTTGCGATCAGTCGGGAGCGGCCCCGGATCACGGTGTTCGTGGACGAAGGCGCGGAGGTCATCTCCATGGCCGCAACACCCCGGGCACGGCCCACGAAGGAGGACCCGGGCGATCCGGACTGGTCCCGGATCATGGAGAACCTGCGAACCCTGGCCCGCATGGCCCGTGCCGCCGAGATCATCCTGATCTGGGCCACACAGAAGCCGACCATGGACGCCAAGGGCGGCATCGACCCGCAGATCAGTGCACAGATCACCTACCGGGCCGCCCTCGCCCTCAGCACCTCCGGTGAATCCCGCGTCGTCTTCGGCGAAGACGCCACCGAAAAGGGCTGGCACGCCCACGAACTACCCATGCCCGGCGTCGCGATGCTCCGCTCCGGCCCCAAGGCCAAGCCCCATCCGATCAACACCCGCGCCTTCTCCCCCGCCGACGTCATCGCCCTGCCCGACCGGCCCATATGGCACCGCGGACCCACCGCGCCGAAGGGACGCACGCTCCGGCTGGTCAAGGACCCGGTCACCCCGGCGGACACAGCGGCACACGCACCGGTTACGGCGGAGACGAACCGGGACCGGGTCCTGAAGGCCGTCCACGACGGAGCCCGCACCCTGCGGGACATCACCGACAGGACCGGGATCAACAAGGGCACCGTCTCCCGCGAGATCAAAACCCTCACCACTACGGGAGCCCTCCGCAAGAGCGACGACGGCATGCTCCTGCCCGGCCGCGAGGCGGCATGAGCACCGCCACCCACACACGCGGCATCTTCGCGCGCACCCACAACGACCACCGCAACGGCTGACAGGGGATCACCTCGTGACCACGGACTTCGACCGCTTCGCGCCTGCCTCTGGCCCTGGCATCGACGGCCTGATCCACCGGCTGACCCCCACCCGCCGCGACTTCAACGGGCTGCTCTTCGGCCTGTGCGGAGCCACCATCACGGAGGAACTCCCCTACTACGCGCATGTCAACTGCTCCGACTGCGCCGCGACTTTGGCAGGGCGCCCCTCCCCCCGCGACTGACCAGTTCGGCAACGCCCCCTCGTAGCTACGCCAAGGGCGACCCCCTCATCTCGGCAAAGATCCGGGGCCGCCCTCGCCAACCAGTCACCTTCAAGGAACTGGAGACATCCAGGATGACGCAATCCACCGACAATCCGCGAGTGGTCCACGAGCCGGTACCGGCGGTCTTCTACCGGATCGAGCCACGCCCCGACGGCAGCACCGTCCTTGCCCTGCTCACCGTCACCGGGCCCTACATCCTGACCGAGCACCTTTTCGAACTCGACAAGCACCTCACCCGCTACCTGCTCAACGACCTCAAGCGAGCACACCGCGACATCCCGGACCCCGGACCGCGCCCCGAGGCCGCCGCCATGCTCGCCGCACTCGACAGCGACGACCCCACCGCCTTCACCACCGCCGTAGACGCCTACACCGCCCGCCTGCACCACCTGTGGACGAACGGGGGCAGGGCATGACCACGCCTGCGCGTATCCGGCACGTGCCCGGCCGGAGGCCGCGCCTGCTGGACCTGTACTGCTGCCAGGGCGGCGCCGCCAAGGGCTACGCCGACGCCGGGTTCGACGTGACCGGCATCGACAACACCCCGCAGCCCCGCTACCCGTACCGGTTCATCCAGGCAGACGCCATCGCGTTCGTCCTCGAACACGGCGCTGAGTTCGACTTCATCCACGGCTCCCCGCCGTGCCAGCACGACAGCGAGTGCCAGCGCATCCAGGCCAACAACCACCCCGACCTGATCGCCCCCACCCGCACCGCCCTGGAGACGGCCGGGCGGCCCTGGGCGATGGAGAACGTGCGCGGCGCGGTGCCCAAGCTGCGCGAGCCGGTGATGCTGTGCGGGCAGATGTTCCGCCCGGCCACTACGGGCAGTTCGTCGGCAACTTCTCCGGCGTCGACCTCGCCCGCCGGGCGCTGGGGGTGCCGTGGATGAACCGCGACGGCATCCGCGAGTGCATCCCGCCCGCCTACACCCACTGGATCGGCAGGGCTGCCCTGGCCCTGCTCGCCACGGACCGTCTGGGGGCCGCCGCATGAGTGAGCACCTGATGCACGCCGCTCTGGATGCGGCCGAGCGTGGCTGGCACGTCTTCCCGCTGCGGCCCGGAGGCAAGCCGCCGGCGCTGCACGGAGAGAAGTCCTGCCCCCGCACCGGGGAGTGCGCGGCCGGGCACCGGAAGTGGGAGCAGCGCGCCACGACCGACCCGGACCGCATCCGCGCCGCCTGGTCCCGGGCCCCGTTCAACGTCGGTATCGCGACCGGCCCGTCCGGTCTGCTGGTGGTCGACCTGGACATGCCCAAGGACAACGACAAGGGCAGTTGGGACGCGCCTGGCGGCGCGGCGACCTTCAGGGCGCTCTGCGAGCGCGCCGGACACCCCGTCCCCGACACCTACCGGGTGCGGACCGCGAGCGGCGGCACGCACCTGTACTTCACCGCCCCGACCGGCATCCGGCTGACCAACACAGCAGGAACCATCGGCGAGTTGGTCGACACCCGGGCATGGGGCGGATACGTCGTCGCCGCCGGCTCCACCACCCCCGCCGGAGCCTACGAAGCCCTGTGCGGC
The DNA here is from genome assembly GCF_040638185.1 of Streptomyces sp. NPDC026672. Classification (NCBI taxonomy): domain Bacteria; kingdom Bacillati; phylum Actinomycetota; class Actinomycetes; order Kitasatosporales; family Streptomycetaceae; genus Streptomyces; species Streptomyces sp. NPDC026672. Next base: position 68,859 of record NZ_JBEZXS010000011.1, on the reverse strand, counting down.
CCCGTGGCGGCCCCTCTGCCCCTCTGGCTCCAAACCATCCTGCAACCCGCTCCCAAGGCCCCTCAGCCCCCTTCGACGGCCGTAGCGGGGCAATCACGGCGATACGCGGATGTAGCGCTCGCCAACGAGACCCGGAACGTCGCCACGGCCCAACACGGGGCGCGGGAAGACACGTTGTTCCGCGCGGCGCGCGCTCTCGGGCGCTTCGTCGCGTGGGGCGACCTCCCCCGGCACGTGGTCGAGCAGGCTCTTCAGGAGGGGGGCGAGGCGGCCGGACTGTCCGCGTCCGAGTGCCGCTCCACCCTCCGCAGCGCCCTCAACTGGTCCATCACCCACAACCAGACCAGGCGGGAGACGGCATGAACACCCGCTCCCGCCTCCCTCTGAAGAGCATCACCCCCACCTCGTCCGGGCCGTCCGCCGCTCCACAGCCCGTGGACACGCCGGCCGTGGGCGAGCCGACAGGCGCCGCCCGCAAGGGCGTCGTCACTGCCCTTCGCCCTGACCCGCACACGGTCACGATCAGCGGCATCATGCCGGGCCTCCAGGTCCGGTTCACACACCCGCCCGTCGCCGACTGGCTGTGCAGGTGCGGGCACCACGAACGCGCAGTGGGCCGCGCCGCCGTCATCGAACTCACCACCCGAGTCCACGTCGGCACCTGCCCCCACACCACCCCCACGCAGGAAGGAAGGACCGCCGCATGACCGCCAAGGCCATCGACGGGGCCGCACTGCTCGATGAGGTGGAAGCCTTCCACCGCCGCTTCAACGTCTTCCCCCACGAAGCCGCCTACGTCGCCGTGACCCTCTGGGACGCGCACGCCCACCTGCTCGACTGCTTCGACTCCACCCCGCGGTTGGCGTTCCTGTCCCCGGAGCCGGGGTCCGGCAAGTCCCGCGCATTGGAGATCGTGGAAACCCTCGTACCGGCGCCGATGACGGCCGTCAACGCGTCCGCCGCCGCCCTCTTCCGCTCCGTGTCCAACCCCAACGGCCGGCCCACGATCCTGTTCGACGAGATCGACACAATCTTCGGCCCGAAAGCGGGGGACAACGAGGAACTGCGCGGCTTCCTGAACGCCGGGCACCGCCGCACCGGGGTCACCTACCGGTGCATCGGCGACGGCGGCAACCAGACCGTGCAGGCATTCCCCTCGTACTGCGCGGTCGCAGTCGCCGGACTCGGCTCCCTCCCCGACACGATCCTCACCCGCTCCGTCGTCATCCGCATGCGCCGACGGGCCCGCAACGAACGCGTGGAAGCCTTCCGCGCCCGCACCCACGAAGCAGAAGGCCACGCGCTACGCGACCGCCTCGCACAGTGGGCCGAACACGCCCGTGACACCGTGACCGGGGCCTGGCCGGACATGCCCGAAGGGGTCACCGACCGGCCCGCCGACGTGTGGGAACCCCTGCTCGCCATCGCTGATGCCGTCGGCGGTGAGTGGCCGGCGCGGGCGCGGGAGGCGTGTGTGGCGCTGGTGACCGCGTCCCGGGCCAACGACAAGGGCAGTCTCGGGGTCCGGCTGCTGACCGACCTGCGGGATCACGTCATGGTCGGTATCGACCGGCTTCCCACGGTCGCCGTCCTGGACCGGCTCAACGCCCTGGACGATGCTCCGTGGGCCGATCTGCACGGCAAGCCGCTCGACAACCGGCGCCTGTCGAAGATGCTCGCGGAGTACATGACGGCGGACAACGAGCCTGTCGCCTCCCGCAACATCAAGACCGCCGGGAGCGTCCTCAAGGGCTACTACGCCGCGGATCTGTGGGACGCGTGGGCCCGCTACTGCCCCCCACCCCCGGAAAGTCCGCTACCTCCGCTACCGGGCACCGAAAACGTGGCCTGACCAGCACTGATGCGGTAGCGGCAACCCGCCCCGGAAGCCGCTACCGCGCCGCTACCCATCCGCTACCGCTACCCCTTCCCGCTATCCCGAACAGGCCCCTGACCTGCACGGTAGCGGCGGTAGCGGAAGTAGCGGCCTTCAGAGAGCACCCCCGAAGGACTGCCCCGAGGAGACCCCGCATGAGCATCGCCAGTGTGGACGCCCCCCGACTCTCCGAGACTAACGGTCCGGCCCCCATTCTCCTGACAGTCGAAGAGGCCGCTTACTGCCTCCGCATCGGCCGGACCACCTGCTTCGCCCTCATTCGTACCGGGGAGCTGGAGTCCCTGATGGTCGGTGGCCTTCGGCGTGTCCCCGCCGACGCCCCGGCCGCCTACCTCGCCCGCCGCCGCGCCGAACAGCGCGCCGCCTGACCCATCCCTCACCGGAGCACCACCCCACAACGGGGTGGTGCTCCGACTGTTTCACTCACATCCGAAGGAGTCCGCCCGTGGCGGAAGACAAGAAGCGCACCCGGCAGCCGAACGGCCGGTCGTCCATCTACCAGGGCAAAGACGGGAAGTGGCACGGCCGCGTGACCGTCGGCATCCGCGACGACGGCACGCCGGACCGGCGCCACGTCGAACGCAAGACTCGTGCCGAGGTGACGGCCGCCGTCCGCGAGTTGGAGAAACAGCGCGACGCCAAGACCCTGGCCAAGCCTGGCAAGCCGTGGACCGTCAAGGCGTGGCTGACGCACTGGGTGGAGACCATCGCACCGCTCGCGGTGAACGAGAACACCATGGTCGGCTACGGCGTGGCAGTCCGGAAGCACCTGATCCCCGCCCTCGGTGCCCATCGGCTGGACAAGCTCCAACCGGAACACATCGAGCGCTTCTACGGGCAGATGCAGGCCGACGGCCGTAAGGCCGGCACGATCCACCAGATCCACCGGACCTTCCGTACGGCCCTGAACGAAGCCGTGCGGCGTGGCCACCTGGGACGGAATCCTGTCCAGCTTGCCAAGGCTCCCCGACTGCGGGAGGAAGAGGTGGAGCCGTACACCGTCGAAGAGGTCCAACGGCTACTGCGGGCCGCCGACGAGCGTCGGAACGCGGCACGGTGGGCGGTGGCTCTCTCCCTCGGGCTTCGGCAGGGGGAGGCTCTGGGGCTCAAGTGGGCGGATGTCGACCTGGACCGGGGTGTCCTGATGGTTCGTCGGAGTCGCCGTCGCCCGCGTTACGCCCACGGGTGCGGAGACACGTGCGGCCGTAAGGCGGGCTACTGCCCGCAGCGTCAGCGCACGAACCCTGAGACGGCCGACACCAAGTCGCGGGCGGGACGGCGAGCGGTGGGCCTGCCCGCGCAGCTCGTGGACCTGCTCCGGGTCCACCGGGCCAGGCAGGACGCCGAACGCGCGGCGGTCGGCGCCGACTGGACCGACGAAGGATGGCTGTTCGCGACCCCGACCGGCCGGGGCACTTCGCCCCGAACGGACTACGACGACTGGAAGGAGTTGCTGGACGATGCCAAGGTCCGGGATGGGCGATTGCATGACGCTCGTCACACCGCTGCCACAGTGCTGCTGATCCTCGGAGTCTCCGAGCGGGCCGTCATGGGGCTCATGGGATGGTCCACCACGGCCATGGCCGCGCGGTACCAGCACATGGTCGACACCGTCCGGAACGAGGTGGCCGAACGCGTCGACGGGCTCATCTGGAAGTCACCCGGTGGTGGACCGGGCGACGATGACGACGGGGCCGCCGGGGCCCTCGTACGGGCTAACTGAGACGGAAACTGAGACGGAGAAGCGCGAAGGGTCCGGCTCGATGAGCCGGACCCTTCGTCTACCTGCGGTAGCGGAGGGATTTGAACCCTCGGTGACTTGCGCCACACTCGCTTTCGAGGCGAGCTCCTTCGGCCGCTCGGACACGCTACCGAGGGAGACCTTACAGCACGGTGGCCCGTGCTCCGAAATCCGTTTCCCGGACGTCAGCGGCTCCGGAAGAAACCCGTGAGCAGCCCGGCGCACTCCTCGGCGAGCACGCCCCCGACGACCTCGGGCCGGTGGTTGAGCCGCCGGTCCCGCACCAGGTCCCACAGGGAGCCGGCCGCGCCCGCCTTCTCGTCGCGGGCGCCGTAGACGACACGGTCCACCCGGGACTGCACGAGCGCGCCCGCGCACATCGTGCAGGGTTCCAGGGTGACCACGAGCGTGCAGCCGGCCAGCCGCCACTCGCCGAGCACGGCCGCCGCCCGGCGCAGCGCCAGCACCTCGGCGTGGGCCGTGGGGTCGCCGGTGGCCTCGCGCTCGTTGTGACCGCGGGCGAGCACCGTCGTACCGTCCGGGGACAGGACGACGGCGCCCACGGGCACGTCACCGCCGTCGGCGGCGCGCTCGGCCTCGGTCAGGGCGAGCCGCATGGCGGGCCGCCAGCGGTCGCGCACCGGGTCCGGGGGACCGGCCGCCTCGGGTGCGGTCAGCGGACGGTCTCCAGCACCTCCGAGGCGCCCAGGGCCTCGGCGATCGAGCCCAGCGCGTCCTCCGCGTCGAGGGCCCGCAGCTCCTTCTCGCCGACGCCGAGGTCGTCGAGGATCTCGCCGTCGCCCACCGGGCCGTGGGCCACGGCGTCGGCCCCGGAGCCGTCCTCGGAGTCGTCGTCCGACGCGTCGGACTCGCCGTCCTCGGTGCCGTCGAGGTCCAGGGCGTCCAGGTCGGGGCCGTCGGAGCCGGGCTCCCGGCCGAGCAGTTCGTCGGTGAGCAGCAGCTCGCCGTAGGCGCTGCGGGCAGCTGCGGCGGCGTCCGAGACGTAGATGCGGGGGTCGTCCTCGCCGTCGACGCGGACGACGCCGAACCAGGCGTCCTCCTGCTCGATCAGGACGAGCACCGTGTCCTCGTCGGGGGAGGCTTCCCGGGCCAGGTCGGCCAGATCCGACAGGCTCTCCACATCGTCGAGCTCTGTGTCGCTCGCTTCCCACCCGTCTTCGGTGCGCGCGAGCAGTGCGGCGAAGTACACCGTGACTCTCCCACTGGTCATAGGCGTGCCGGTTGGGGGTCCCCCCGGCGGAGGTCGTGGGCGGGGAGAGCTGTGCTCCGGGCCCCACCCACTCGGAATCGTGGCAGAAACAAGGCCGCCAGGGGGCGTCTTCGGCTCCCTGTGTCCGGCAGTTTCGATCGCTCGTACGCACCGGGACCTCGGCACGTCCGTGCCGGAGTCACCAGCGCACTCGTTGCCGCCACGTGCGGATCGTACGCGGCTTTTCACGACCTCCACGCACGACCGCCCCCGTTAACGCCCCACCGGTCGTGGATCTTCCCTACCAGCGGAACGTGCGCATGCGCATCGCGTGGCGCAGCCGGGCGGTCCTGGCGCGTCGCGGCTGGACCCGGTCGCGCAGTTGGCGTGCCTCGGCCAGCTCGCGCAGGAACCGCGCCCGGCGGCGCCGGCGTTCGACGTCCGACTCGGAGGACTCGCGGTCTGACAGCTCAGGCATCGGTTCACCACCCCTGTCCGTCCCTCCCACCTTCCCCCGGACGGGCGGTTTGATGCCAGCACGGGGCGCGCGCGGGCGCGGCTAGTGTGGGGGCATGCGTCTCCACGTCGTCGACCACCCCCTGGTCGCCCACAAGCTCACCACGCTGCGCGACCGGCGCACGGACTCCGCGACCTTCCGGCGGCTCGCCGACGAACTGGTCACCCTGCTCGCCTACGAGGCCACGCGGGACGTGCGGACCGAGCAGGTCGACATCACCACCCCGGTCGCCTCCACCACCGGCGTCAAGCTGTCCCACCCGCGTCCGCTGGTCGTGCCGATCCTGCGGGCCGGGCTCGGCATGCTGGACGGCATGGTGCGGCTGCTGCCGACCGCCGAGGTGGGCTTCCTGGGCATGATCCGCGACGAGGAGACGCTCCAGGCGTCCACGTACGCCAGCCGGATGCCGGAGGACCTCTCCGGGCGCCAGGTGTACGTCCTGGACCCGATGCTCGCCACGGGCGGCACCCTCGTCGCGGCGATCCGGGAGCTGATCAAGCGCGGCGCGGACGACGTGACGGCGGTGGTGCTGCTGGCCGCGCCGGAGGGCGTCGAGGTCATGGAGCGCGACCTGGCGGGCACCCCGGTCACGGTGGTCACGGCCGCGGTCGACGACCACCTCAACGAGCACGGCTACATCGTGCCGGGCCTGGGCGACGCGGGCGACCGCCTGTACGGGGCGGCGGAGTAGTCCCGGGCCGCCCGGCGGCGGAGCTCTCGGCCCGCGAACCGGTATGACAAGGGCCCCGTACCCGGTTGCCGGGTGGGGCCCTTTCGGTGCGGTGGGGGGTCAGCAGGCGTTCTTCGGCGGGGTCGTGGGCGGCGGCGCCGTCAGCTTCGTGACGGCCTTGTCGGCCTCCGGCCTGGGTGTCAGGGACTTGAAGCCGTCGCCGATGATCAGGTCGAGGGCGGGTGGCTTGCGGTGGGCGTCCGTGCGGCGCTCGGCCGTGGTCAGCTGGGTGGCCAGGACCGGCAGTGAGGTGTCGAGGGACGCCGGAGGTCCCAGCAGGATGCCGGCGCCCTTGATCTTCTTGTCGAACTCCGCCGGGGCGTTGCCCACGTCACCGACCTTGAAGCCGCGCTTCTTCAGCTCGTCGGCCGTCGCCTTGGCGAGCCCCGAGCGGGGCGTCGCGTTGTAGACGTTCACCGTGATCGTCGCGGGCTTCGGCAGCGCCACCGCGGGATGTGCCACGGCGCTCGCGGCGGCGGCGCACTTCTTCGTGCCGACGGCCGAGGCCTTCTCACCGCCCGTGAAGATGTCGATGAGCTGCAAGGTCCCCCAACCGATCAGCCCGAGCGCGGCGACCGAGGCCACCAGTCCGAACACAAGCCTGCCGCGCCGCCGGGGCGGGCGCATTCGAGGGTATTTGTCCCCCGTGATCCGGTACTGGCCGCCCATGCCGGGGGGAGTCAGCATGCTCATGGGCGCAGCGTAGTGCGCCGGGGCGGCCGTGCCTACTAGATGATCATTGGACGTCGCCCAGGAGAACCCGAAAGGGTCAAGGCATTACCGGGGCGTGTCCGAAGGATCGGTGGAAAAGGTCAGTCGAGTTCGAGCACGCGCGCGTGCAGCACCTGGCGCTGCTGGAGGGCCGCGCGGACCGCGCGGTGCAGGCCGTCCTCCAGGTACAGGTCGCCCTGCCACTTCACGACGTGCGCGAAGAGGTCGCCGTAGAAGGTCGAGTCCTCGGCGAGGAGGGTTTCCAGGTCGAGCTGCCCCTTGGTCGTCACGAGCTGATCGAGGCGGACCGGGCGCGGCGCGACGTCCGCCCACTGCCGGGTGCTCTCCCGGCCGTGGTCGGGGTACGGCCGGCCGTTTCCGATGCGCTTGAAGATCACACGGAAAGCCTACCGGCCAACACGTTCCGGGCGCAGCCGTGGCGGCCGAGTGCGACGCTGGAAAAGATGCCATGAACCAGGTCGAAGCGGGAACAGGGGTCCGAGATGAGCGACAGCGGGACCGAGCCCGGGACCACCGCCGACGAGCCTTCCGGCAGCGCCACGGCCCTCCCGGAACCGGCCCGTGCCGTCGCCTCCGGTTACGCCTTCTCCGGGCCGGCGCTGGAACTGGGCGCGCTGCTGTGGGACGGGCGGTGCCTGCCGGACGCCCAGGTCCGGGTGCCGCTGTCCGTGCTCAACCGGCACGGCCTGGTCGCGGGCGCCACCGGCACGGGCAAGACCAAGACGCTCCAGTTGGTCGCCGAGCAGCTCTCGGCGCGGGGCGTGCCCGTGTTCCTCGCGGACGTGAAGGGCGACCTGTCGGGGATCGCGCGGCCCGGGAAGCCGGACGACCGGGTGCGGGTGCGGGCCGGGGAGGTGGGCCAGGCGTGGACACCGGCCGGCTTCCCCACCGAGTTCTACGCCCTGGGCGGACAGGGCCACGGCATCCCCGTACGGGCCACGGTCACCAGCTTCGGCCCGGTGCTGCTGTCCAAGGTGCTGCGGCTCAACCCGACCCAGGAGCAGTGCCTCGGCCTGATCTTCCACTACGCCGACACCAAGGGCCTGGAACTGGTCGACCTCAAGGACCTGCGGGCGGTCGTCTCCTTCCTGACCTCGGACGAGGGCAGGCCGGAGCTGAAGGGCATCGGCGGCCTGTCGACCGCGACGGCCGGGGTGATCCTGCGGTCCCTCACGGCCTTCGAGGCGCGGGGCGCGGCGTACTTCTTCGGGGAGCCGGAGTTCGACACGGCCGAGCTGCTGCGCACGACCGGGGACGGGCGGGGTGTCGTGTCGGTGCTCGAACTGCCCGCCGTGCAGGAGGAGCCCCAGCTGTTCTCGACCTTCCTGATGTGGCTGCTCGCCGACCTCTTCCACGACCTGCCCGAGATCGGCGACCCCGACAGGCCGAGGCTGGTGTTCTTCTTCGACGAGGCGCACCTGCTGTTCGACGACGCGTCCAGGGCGTTCCTGGAGGCCATCACGCGGACCGTGCGGCTCATCCGCTCGAAAGGGGTCGGCGTCTTCTTCGTGACCCAGACGCCGAAGGACGTGCCGCCCGACGTCCTCGGCCAGCTCGGCAACCGTGTCCAGCACGCCGTGCGCGCGTTCACACCGGACGACCGCAAGGCGCTGCGGGAGACGGTGCGGACGTTCCCGGACTCGGCGTACGACCTGGAGGAACTGCTCACCGGGCTCGGCACGGGCGAGGCCGTGGTCACGGTGCTCGGGGAGAACGGCGCCCCGACCCCGGTGGCCGCGACCCGGCTGCGCGCGCCGTCGTCCCTGATGGGTCCGATGGACGGCGCCGAGCTGGACACGGCGGTGCGGGAGTCCGCCCTGTACGGACGTTATGCACAGGCTGTGGACCGCGAGTCGGCGTACGAGCGGCTGACGGCGGCGCCGGAACGGACCGGGCCGTCGCGAGCGGCGGGAAGGTCACCCCGTGCGGAGTCGCCCCGCGAGGAACCACCCCGCGAGGAGCCCTCGCTCGTCGAACAGGTCGTCGGCAGCGGGGTGTTCAAGTCCCTGGCACGGTCGGTGGGCACCCAACTGGGCCGCGAGATCACCCGCTCCCTGTTCGGTACGTCCCGCCGTCGGCGGTGAGCCGGACGCCCCCGCGCCCGGCTCACGCATCAGTCGCGTTCCCGCTTCACGGGCCGCTGGGGCGGTTTCGGCTTGTCCGCCTCGGACTTGGGCGTGCTGCGCAGTGCCTCCGCGCGCAGCAGAGCGCGCAGGACGGCGTACGGATCTGAGGGCATGACGGTGTTCCTCGCGTTCTTGGCCTCGCGTGTGCTTGCTCGTGCTGACGGACCGGGGGGAACGGGCCCGTCAGCAGCGCAGGACCACCGAACGCAGGGCGAGCGCGGTGTACGGCCGCGGGTGCGGCGCCGTCGGCGGACGCTCCTCGCCCGCGACGAGCGCCGGGGCCTCGCCCGGGGAGCCGGGACGGACGGGGAGGAGGGGCCGCTGGACGGTGCGGGAGACCGGGCGGACGCCCGGGTCGGGGACGTCGTGCTCGACGACGTCGGCGGCCACCGTCCGCACCGTGTGCGCCTCGATGTGCGCGGCCGGCACCAGCAGGGCGAGCAGCAGCACCCATGCCCGCAGCCATGCGCGGCCGAGTGGGGGGCGTCGTGGGGTGCTCATGGAAGGTCGTCTCCCCGCCGGATGTGGGACGTTCATCGCCGTGGCCCCGTAAACCGCCCGCTCGGCGTACGGGCCGTCACAGGGTGTTCACACGGTGCGCGGCACCTGCCGGGCCCGGCCGCGGATGCGCAGCGCGGTGACGACCTCGACGACGCCGACCACGAGCAGCCAGACGCCGCCGACCAGGGTGAGCACGGCGATCGACCGGAAGGGCGCGTCGATCAGCACGATCCCGGCGACGAAGGTGAGCACGCCGAGGAGCACGTGCCAGCCGCGGGCGGGCATGGCGCCGTCGGAGGCGGCGGCCAGGGTCTGGGTGATGCCGCGGATCAGCCAGCCGATGCCGATCCACAGGGCGAGCAGCAGGATCGACTGCATGGGGCCGCGGAAGCAGAACAGGCCGAGCAGGATCGACACGGCGCCGCTGATGAAGGCCAGCACGCGCAGCGAGGTCGCCCGGTGGGTGCCGAACGCGGAGACGAGTTGGAGCACGCCGCTGACGACCAGGTAGACGCCGAAGAGGACGCCGGCCACGAGCAGGGAGGGGCCGGGCCAGACCAGGACGAGGACGCCGAGGACCAGGGAGGCGGCCCCGGTGAGCAGGACGACCTGCCAGGTGGCTCGGGACAGGGCGTGCAGGGGGCCCTCGAAGGGCGGCTCGGGCTCATGGTGCGTGGTGGTCTCGCGGGCGGCGTGGACCTTGCGGTCGTCGTACCCCGGCCTGCCGGGGGAGCCGGTGTTGGGTGGCTCGGTCATGCCTCATGCTTGGGCCGCCGGGCCGGGTGCCGCCACTCGGACGGGCCGGTCGGCTGACGGGGCTACCGAGTGCCCTTCGCCGCCCTGGCCGCCTTGGCCGCGGCCTTCATCTCCTGTTTGTGGGCCCGCACCGCGGCCAGGGAGTCGGGGCCCGTGATGTCGGCGACCGAGCGGAAGGACCCCGGCTCGCCGTAGGCTCCCGCCGCCTCCCGCCAGCCGGTGGGGCGCACGCCCAGCTGCTTGCCGAGCAGGGCCAGGAAGATCTGCGCCTTCTGCCGGCCGAAGCCGGGCAGCGCCTCCAGCCGCTTCAGCAGCGCGGGGCCGTCGGCGACCCCGCGCCACACGGCCTCGGCGTCACCGTCGTACTCCTCGACGAGGTACTGGCACAGCTGCTGGACGCGCTTGGCCATCGAGCCCGGGTAGCGGTGCACGGCCGGTTTCTCGGAGAGGAGCGCGGCGAACTCCTCCGGGTCGCGCGCCGCGATCTCGTGCGCGTCCAGGTCGTCGGCGCCGAGCCGCCCGGCGATGGTCGCCGGGCCCTTGAAGGCCCACTCCATCGGGACCTGCTGGTCGAGCAGCATCCCGGTGAGCGCGGCGAGCGGGCTGCGCCCGAGGAGGGCGTCGGCGTCGGGGTCCTGGGCCAGGTGCACGGTCACGTCCATGGGTCGATGATCCCGCGCGCGGGCTCGGACCGCGCGCCAGTGGCCCGGGGCGTGCACCCGCCGCCGGGGCACCCCGCGGTTCTCGTGCCGGGCCGGGTCCGCGCGGCAGGGCAGGCCGTCGCCCGCTTCCCCGAGCAGGGATGCGTCCCCGGACCGGTGGTCACCCTCCCCGAAGTGGACCTCCCCGACGGGCATTTGCCCGAAAAGCGGGCTCAACTGGCCTTCCTCACCCGCACGGTGGCCTTCCCGGAAGACTCTTGAGGAACCGCCCGGTGAGCACGGCCGCCACCGTGTCCGTACGGGTACGGGGCGGCGTGGACTCGACGACGGAGCGGTGACGTGGGCGAACGGCACAACACGTACGGCGGATCACGGCGGTGGCGCGGGCCGCTGCTGCTCGGCACCCTGCTCGCGCTGCTCGTGCTCGGCCCCGCGGTACCCGCTTCCGCGCACGCCGCCCTGCGCGACACCGATCCCGCCGACGGGAGCGTCGTCAAGGCGGCACCCGCGTACCTCACCCTGACGTTCACCGAGTCCGTCGGCCTGCTCGACGACTCCTTCCGCGTCTACGACCCCGGCAACCACCGGGTCACCACCGGCGCGGCCGAACACGCCCCCGGCCGCTCGGACACCGCCCGCGTGAGCCTGCCGCCCGAGCTCGGCACCGGTACCTTCACCGTGGCCTGGCGGGTCGTCTCGGCGGACAGCCACCCGGTCGCCGGCGCCTTCACCTTCTCCGTCGGCAAACCCTCCGCCACGACGGCGAACATGACCGCGGCACCGGTCGAGGACCCCGTCACCGGCCGCCTCTACGACATCGCCCGCTACCTGGCCTACCTCTCCGTCGCCCTGCTGATCGGCGCCACCGCCTTCCTGACCCTGTGCGCCCCCGCCGGCCCGGGGCCGCTGCACCGCCCGCTGCGTACCGGATGGTGGGTGCTGCTCGCCTCGACCGCCGCCCTGTTCGTCCTGCGCGCCCCCTACGAGGCGGGCGCCGGACCGGCCTCCGCACTGGACCCGGCCGGTCTCGCCCGCACGGCCGGCGGACGCACGGGACAGCTCCTGCTCGCCCGGCTCGCCCTGCTGCTCGTGGCGGCCGTGCTGCTGCCCCGGCTGCGCCGCGGCTCCCGGACCGCCCTCGCCGCGGGCGCCACCACCGCCGTCGCCCTCGCCCTGACCTGGGCCGCCGCCGAACACTCCTCCGCCGGCATCCAGGTCCCGGTGGCGATCACCGCCTCGGTGCTGCACCTGCTGGCCATGGCGGTGTGGCTGGGCGGTCTGGCCGCGCTGCTCGTCCTGCTCCACCGGGCCCCGGCCGCCCTGCCCCCGGCCGCGATCACCCGCTTCTCCCGCCTCGCCTTCGGCGCGGTCACCGTCCTGGTGGCCACCGGCGCCTATCTCTCCTGGCGCGGCCTCGGCTCCTGGGCCGCGCTCACCGACACCTCGTACGGCCGGGTCCTGCTGCTCAAACTGGCCGCGGTGCTGCTGTTGCTGGCGACGGCCGCGCAGTCCCGCCGCTGGACGGCGCGGCTCGCGGGCGCGGAGGCGGCGGTCGTGCCCGAGCGGGTACCGGAACTGGTCGGGGGAGCTGCGGGGGCCGCCGGGACGGCCGCGGCGGAGGAACGGGCGGGAGAGCGACGGGGCGTGACGGCGCCGGTGGCGGACGGGTCGTCGGCGGACGTGCCACGGAGCTCGGACGTGCGACAGGGCTCGGGCGTGTCGCCGGGATCGGACGTGCCACGGGGCTCGGGTGTGTCGCCGGGCACGGGCGCGCTGCCGGGCTCGGACGTGTTGCCGGGTTCGGGCACGCCGTCGGGCTCGGACGTGTCGCCAAGGCCGGACGTGTTGCCGGGATCGGGCGCGCCGTCGGCGGTGGGCGGGTCGGACGCGGTCGGAGCGGCGCCGGAGGACGGGGGCGGGAGCGTCCCGCTGTCGCCGCACCAGCGGGCCCTGCGCCGTTCCGTCCTCGCCGAGGTCGCCGTCGGCGCCGTCGTCCTCGTGGTCACGACCGTGCTGACCAGCACGCTGCCCGGCCGGGCCGTGGCCGAGTCGACGGCGGCCGGGGCGGCGGCCGGCATCCCCGCCGCGTCCGTCACCGACGTCCCCTTCTCCGTCGGGAAGTCGTCCGGCAAGGTGCAGGTCACCCTCGATCCGGGCCGCGTGGGCCGCAACTCCGTCGAGGCGGTGGTGTTCGGGGCCGACGGCGGCCTCGCCCTCGTCCCCGAGCTCCGGATCTCCTTCACCCTGCCCGCCCAGAAGCTCGGTCCCCTCGACGCCAAGGTCACCGACCAGGGCGGCTACTGGGGCACGGAAGACCTCGACCTGCCCATCCCCGGCACCTGGACGATGAAGGTCACGGTGCGGGTGTCGGACATCGACCAGGTGACGGTGGCGCGGCCGGTGACGCTGGTGCGGTAGGCCGGGCGGAGCGGGGGCGGGCCGGGCGGACCGGCGGCGGAGGCCCTCGCGCGGAAGCGGAGGGGCCGCTTGCGAACTGCCAAATTGCAAAATTATGCAATTCGCTAGATGCTCTCTTCTGCAATCACCCCCGCGCGGGGGCCGCCGGTGAGATCGGGGAACCGTGTCCGTACCGCTGTACCAGGCCAAGGCCGAGTTCTTCCGCATGCTCGGCCACCCCGTCCGCATCCGCGTCCTCGAACTGCTCCAGGACGGCCCGAAACCCGTGCGCGACCTGCTCACCGCGATCGAGGTGGAACCCGCCGGCCTCTCCCAGCAGCTCGCGGTGCTGCGCCGCTCCGGCATCGTCACCGCCACCCGCGAGGGCTCGACGGTGGTCTACGAACTCTCCGGCGGCGACGTGGCCGACCTGATGCGGGCCGCCCGCCGCATCCTCACCGAGATGATCACCGGCCGCACCGAGCTCCTCGCGGCCCTCCGCGAGCCCGAGCCCACGACGAAGGGCGGCGCGCGGTGACCGGCCGGACCCGTCGGGTCGTCTCCCGGATCGTCGCGCTGCTTCCCGGGCGGGCCGATCTCGTCGAGGTGCGCCGTGACCCCCGTCGTGACCTGCTCGCCGGGCTGACCGTGGCGATCGTCGCCCTTCCGCTCGCCCTCGGCTTCGGCGTCTCCTCCGGTCTCGGCGCCGAGGCCGGCCTCGCGACCGCCGTCGTCGCCGGGGCCCTCGCCGCCGTGTTCGGCGGCTCCGGCCTCCAGGTGTCCGGCCCCACCGGCGCCATGACCGTCGTCCTCGTACCGATCGTCGGCGCGTACGGCCCCACCGGCGTCCTCACCGTCGGGCTCATGGCCGGTGTGCTGCTCGTCGCCCTGTCCGTGCTGCGCGCCGGACGCGCCATGCGCTACGTCCCCGCGCCCGTCGTCGAGGGCTTCACCCTCGGCATCGCCTGCGTGATCGGGCTCCAGCAGATCCCCAACGCCCTCGGTGTGCCCAAGCCCGAGGGCGACCGGGTGCTGGTGGTGACCTGGCGGGCGGTCCGGGAGTTCGCGGCGGCCCCGAACTGGACGGCCCTCGCCCTCGCCGCCGCGGTCGCCGCCGTGATGCTCCTCGGCGCCCGGCGCTGGCCGACCGTGCCGTTCTCCGTCGTCGCCGTGATCGCCGCCACCGTCGTCGCACAGGCGGCCCACCTGGACGCGGCCCCGCCGATCGGCGACCTGCCCGCCGGGCTGCCCGCGCCCTCCCTCGCCTTCCTCGACCCGGGCACGCTGGGCACCCTGATCGCACCCGCCGTCGCGGTCGCCGCCCTCGCCGCGCTGGAGTCCCTGCTCTCCGCGTCGGTCGCCGACGGCATGACCGTGGGCCAACGGCACGACCCCGACCGGGAGTTGTTCGGCCAGGGCCTGGCCAACATCGCCGCCCCGCTGTTCGGCGGCGTCCCGGCGACCGGCGCCATCGCCCGTACCGCCGTCAACGTCCGCACCGGCGCGAGCTCCCGGCTGGCCGCCCTCGTCCACGCCGCCGTCCTCGCCGTGATCGTGTTCGCCGCGGCCCCGCTCGTCGCCCGGATCCCGCTGGCCGCGCTGGCGGGCGTCCTGCTGGCCACCGCGATCCGGATGGTCGAGGTCGGCTCCCTGCGCGCGATGATCGGGGCCACCCGCTCGGACGCGCTCATCCTCGTCCTGACCGCCGCCGCGACCCTCGTCCTCGACCTCGTGTACGCGGTGGTCATCGGCCTGGCCGTGGCCGGCGCCCTCGCCCTGCGCGCCGTCGCCCGGCAGGCCCGCCTCGACCAGGTCCCGCTGGAGCGCGGCGACCACAGCTCCGAGGAACACGCGCTGCTCGGCGAGCACATCGTGGCGTACCGCATCGACGGCCCGCTCTTCTTCGCCGCCGCGCACCGCTTCCTGCTGGAGCTGACCGAGGTCGCCGAGGTCAGGGTCGTGATCCTGCGTCTGTCCCGGGTGACGACCATGGACGCCACCGGCGCGCTGGTCCTCAAGGACGCGGTGGAGAAACTCCGCCGCCGCGGCATCCTCGTCCTCGCCTCGGGCGTACGGCCCGGCCAGCGCCAGGTCCTCGCCTCGGTGGGCGCCCTGGACCTCCTGCGCGCCGAGGGTGGCGACTACGCCACGACCCCGGAGGCCATCCGCGCGGCCCGCGAACACCTGGAACACACGGGGGTGCTGCCGCCGGGCACGGCGAGGGAGCCGGGGACATCGGGGTCACGCGGGCCGCGACCGGTGTCGGTGTCGCCGGGCGGACCGCAACCGGCGTCCGTGTCCGAGGCCGGGGCGGGCGAGGTGCCGTCGGCCGCCACCGTGGGCCCGGCCGGGGAGGGGGCGTGATGGCGACCGCCGGATCGGCGGCGCTGCCGTACCGCCATGTGCTCACCGTGCCCGCCGGGCCCGGTGCCGTCCGTCTCGCCCGCGAGACCGCCGAACTCGCCCTCGTGGAATGGGGGATCGGCCTGCGCCACCCGGCCGTCGACCCGGCCCTGCTGATCCTGAGCGAGCTGGTCGCCAACAGCGTGCGGCACGCCGCCGACCTGTCCCCCGAGGTCACCGTCGTCTACGCGGCCGGCCGCGACTGCCTCGCCCTCGCCGTCCACGACCGCCACCCCTACCGGCCGCCGCTGCACGGCACGGGCGGCCTGGGCACCGTACGGGAACTCGTCGCCGGCCTCGGCGGCACCGCGGTCGTCCGCCCGGACGCCGACGAGAACGGCAAGAGCATCTGGATCACCCTTCCCCTGTGACCGGCTCCGACCGGCGCGGATGCGGCTGAGGCGTCGGCACAGGCGAGGATGGGCCACATGTACGTGACGATGGGGTGGACGCGAGGCGCCGAGGTCCGGCCGACGGGACCCGGCCGCGGCGCCGGGGAGGGGACGGCACGGTGACCACGCCGCTGTACCAACTGAAGGCGGAGTTCTTCAAGACTCTCGGCCACCCGGCCCGCATCCGCGTCCTGGAGCTGCTGAGCGAGCGCGAGCACGCGGTCGCCGAGATGCTGCCGGAGATGGGCGTCGAGCCCGCCAACCTCTCCCAGCAACTCGCCGTGCTGCGCCGGGCCAACCTCGTCAAGACCCGCAAGGAGGGCTCGAACGTCTACTACTCCCTGACCAGCCCGCACGTCGCCGAACTCCTGCGCGTGGCCCGGACCATCCTGTCCGGCCTCCTCGCCGGCCAGGCGGAACTGCTGGCCGACCTCCAGGCCGTACAAGGCGCGCCAGGAGCACAAGGCGTGCAGGGAGGTCAGGGCGTGCAGGACATGGGAGGCACCGAAGGGGAGCGCAAGCCCGGCGACTGAGGCGCCCCGCACCCGGTCACTCCGCCGCCGGCTCCACCCCGGCCTCCGCCCCCGTCTCCGCGTCGAGCGGCCCCACGTCGACCCCGTTCCCCCGCGCCAGCCGTACGGCGTCGTCGAGCTCGTCCCGGGCGACGGCCACGGCGTAGACGTCCTCGGCCGCGAGTGCCGCGGCGAGGGTCAGCCGTGCCTGCCGTACCCGCTCCAGCAGCGCCTCGCCGAACACCGATCCACCCATCCGGAACGCCTCCCCGCAGGCCGCTGTCCGACGGCACCTGATGATCAGAAGATTCTGTCAATTGCAGAACTCTTCAAGCCTAGCCACGGATCGGCCCGGGAAACGGCTTTGCCATCTCTTTGCAACGCGCGCCGCCGCCGCCTCGTCTCTCCGCCCGACCGCATCACAACCCGCCCCTCCCCTTCACCGGGGACACACCGGGCGAGAGACGAAAGAGAGCGATCCCATGCGCCGAACTGTCCTCAGCGCCGCGGCACTCGCGTGCACCGCCGTCCTGGCGACCACCGTGCCCGCGTTCGCCGACGGCTCGCAGCCGTCCCCCGTCCCCGCCGGCCGTACCGCCACTCCCGTCCCGACCCGCGTGGCCAGCCCCGTCCCCGCTCCCACCCGCGACGGGCACGCCGCGCCCTCCCAGGGCTCCCGGCCCGCCCCGGCCCCCGTCCCGGCCGACGGCCGCGGCCAGGTCTCCGTCCGTCCGAAGGGCGCCCCCGACACCGGTGTCGCGGCCGACACCACCGGCTCCGGCTCCACCAACGCCCTGATCGGCGGTGGCGCCGCCGCCGCGCTGCTCGCCGCGGGCGGCACCGTGTTCATCGTGCGCCGCCGGGCCACCGGAGCATGACCCCGCCGCTCTCCAGGCGCGCGTTCGCCCTCGCGGCACCGGCCGCCCTGCTCACCGCGTGCGCGGGCGGCCGTACACCGTCCCCCGGCGCGACGGCCCCGGCCCGCGCCGACGGCGGCACGGCACCGCCCTCGCCCGCTTCGGCGAAGGCACCGCACGCCCTCGCCCGCTCGGCACCGGTCCGGCTGCGCATCCCGGCGATCGGGGTCGACACCCCGCTCATCAGGCTCGGACTCGAGGCCGACGGCACGGTCCAGGTGCCGCCGATCACGGCCCACGACCGCGCGGGCTGGTACGAGCACTCGCCGACGCCCGGCCAGACCGGCCCGTCGGTCGTCCTCGGCCACGTCACGGTCGGCGAGTACGGCGACGGCGTCTTCCGCCGCCTGTCCACGCTGCGCCGCGGCGACCGGATCGAGGCACGCCTGGAGAACGGCACGACACCGGTGTTCACGGTCACATCCCTGCGCACCGTCGCCAAGGCCGCGTTCCCCTCCGACGACGTGTACGGCGACGTCGACCGCCCCGAACTGCGCGTCATCACCTGCGGCGGCCCCCGCGACGGCGAGGGCTACCAGGACAACGTGATCGTGTTCGCGGCACTGAGCGGCACGGCCGGCTGAGAACGGGCCCGGATCCGGACCGGGCCCCTTTTCGGACCAACCCGCCCGCCGACCGAGACATCTCCCCTCATGAGTAACCGGCGTGTCATGAGCACCCGGCGTGAGGCCCCCCACCCCTCGACCCTGGAGAGCGGTTGAAGTCCTGGCCCTGGCCCCGGCCGCACTCCCGGTCCCGTTCAGTGGACCGGGAGCGGGAGGCGGCGGCGTCCGAACTGTTCGCCGCCGTCTACCCACGCCTGGCCGGCTGGTGCCGCCGGCTCGTCGACGACGACGAGACGGCCCACGAGATCGCCTCCGAGGCGTTCACCCGGCTGTGGGCCAGGTGGACGTCCGTCTCGGAGCCCCGCGGCTTCCTCTACGTCACCGCGGCCAACATCGTCCGCGACCACTGGCGCAAGCTGGAGCGCGAACGCCGGGCGGTGCGCCGCGCCACGACGGAGGCGGCGCTGCGCCCGCACCCCGAGCAGGAGGACCCGGCGGTACGGCTCCTGGTCCAGTCCCTGCCCGACCGGCTCCGTATCCCGATCCTGCTGCACTATTACGCCGACATGCCGATCCGGGAGGTGTCCGCATTGACCGGACGCAAGGAAGGAACCGTCAAGGCCGACCTGCACGCGGCCCGCGAACTGCTCCGCGCCCACCTGAGGAGAAGCCTTGACCACACGCTTTGACGACGAGCCGGAGTTCGACCCCGACGACCCCGTCACCGTGCTCCTGCGCCCTCCCGCGGCCGACTTCCTCACCCCGCCCCCCGGCACGTACACGACGCTCCGCCGCAGGGCGAGGAACCGCCGGGCGGCGAAGACGGCGGCGGCGGTGGTCGCGACCTGCGCGGCGGCCTTCCTCTTCGTGGGCCCCGCCCACCTGACGTCCCCGGCCCCGTCGAGGACGCCCACGATCCCGATGGCGCCCCCGCCCGCCCCGCCTCCCCCCTCCGTCCCCGCGCCCTCTCCTTCGCCCACCCAGTCGTCGAGGGCCTCGTCCCCCGAGCCGTCGACCGACACCCCGTCGACCACCGGCCGTACGGTGCCCCCGCGCGGTCGGGTCCCCGAGGGACGGGCTCCCGTCCCCACCCCGCGGGACGCCACCGCCGGTCCCCAGCGGACCGCCGCCACCCCGTCCCGGGCCCAACTCGCCACCGGCATCCCCGAGTCCAGGCGGACGGCGGCGGTGGAGCAGGAGTCCCGGCCGGGCGGGTGACATCTGCGCCGGGGCTCGGCGGCCGGGGGCGTGGCGGCGCGAGCCGGAGACGGTCCGCCCCCCACAGGACGGTGCTCACACGGATGCGTGCGCTGCCTCCGCCTCCGTCAGCCCGGTGGACAGCCACCGCACAACGGTTCCTGCGCCGTAGGGTCTGCCGTCCGGGGCGATGTGCCGCAGGAAGCCCAGGTCCTGGCCGATGGTGACGACGGGCGGTTCCACCACGCCGCGCGGGCGGCGCTGGCCCAGCCCGACGGCGGCGAGCAGTCCGTTGCACAGGCACTGCCGTCCATCCGTCTGTTCGGGAACCCCGCCCTTGCGGACGTACGCCGCACGAGGCTCCGCCGGGCAGCGGTAGTCGACGCCACCGCTGCCGGTCCGGTACGGGACGCGCAGATAGCCGAGATCGCAGACGCGGGCGCGGGCGGCACGCGTGGCGGGGTCGGCCAGGGTGCCGGGCAGGTCGGCGACCTTGAAGGGGAAGGCGGTCGGGGAGGCCGCCGGATCGTTGCGCACCGTCAGCGTGCCCGCGAGCTCACGCTCGACCAGTTCTCCCCGCAGCCGCCGGTCCAGGCCCGACTCCGTGCAGAACGCGAAGACACTGCCGAGCTGAACACCGGCCGCCCCCGCCGCCCTGGCCCGACGGAGCTGCTCGGGACCGCACTGGCCGCCGGCGATCCAGAACGGCAGGCCGAGGGCGGCCATCTTCGTGAAGTCGGGGGTGTCCCGGGGGCCGTAGACGGGATCGCCGTGCTCGTCCAGGCGCAGGGGCCCGCGCGGCGGCGCGCTGTGGCCGCCCGCGCGAGGGCCTTCGACGACGAACCCGTCCGGCCTGGTCTCCTCGTCACGGTTCAGGTAGGTGGCCAGGGCCGGCAGCGAGACGATGGCCAGGACGCGGGGGCGACGCAACGGGCCGGGCTCGGCTCCGCGCAGCAACGCGGCCGGGTCGAAGCGCAGTTCGAGGGGCTGGTCGTCGCCGTCCACGTCCACCCGCGCGGTGACCGGCTCCCGCCGGGCGAGCCCGCCGGCGATCCGTGGGATCTGCGCGGGGATGCCCGCGCCGACCAGGACGTAGTCGACGCCCGCCAGGATCGCCCCGAACATGGCGGGGAGCGTGGCGAGTTGGACCTTCTCCAGATAGTTGACGCCGACCGGGCCGTCGTGCCCCCGCTTGGCGAGCCACACCTCGCAGAAGTTGGCGACGACGGTCAACTCCCGGGCCGGGCACGCCTCGTCGGCCGTCAGCAGCGGAGTGGAGGCGAACCGTTCACCGGCACCGATCCCGCCCGCCACGAAGTACCGCTCCCGTACGGCGTCGGCGAGTTCCGGCACGGGGAAGGCGGTCAGCGCCCGCCGCAGATGACCGCCCGGGTCACCGGTCTGCAGCACCCGGATCAGCAGCGTGTCGAGGGCGGTGCCGGAGACCACCCCCAGCTGCCCGGTGCGCGCGACGGCCCGAGCGAGCCGCCACCCGGACACACCCACGCCCATTCCGCCCTGGATCAGCCAGGGGAGATCCGTTGTCGTCCGGGATGCGCGCATGGGTCCTCGCAAACGTAGCCGCCGTACGGCGAAGCAAACCTTCGGTTCCGTAACTTACGGCACCGTAGGTATGTGTGCGCACCCGGGTGGCCACACCCCGCCTCCGGGCTCGTGCGCCGGGCGGATATCGTCCGTTCCCCATGGTCCGAAAGGGGTCCCGCTCTCTGTGACGACTCGCACCCGGCTGACGGCGCTCGCCGCGACGGCCGCCCTCGCCGCCACCGGCGGCCTGATCACCGCCGCCCCGGCCTCCGCGGCCGTCACCTGCGCCTCTCCCGTCTGGAAGGCGCAGTACTTCGGCAACTCCACCTTCAGCGGCACGCCGAAGCTGACCGCCTGCGACTCCGCCGTCGCCGAGAACTGGGGGTACGGCGACCCGCCCGGGGTCACGCTGCCCAAGGACAACTTCTCCGTGCGCTGGTCCCTCACCCGGGACTTCGGCTCCGGCGGCCCCTTCCGGCTCTCCGCCGCCACGCAGGACGGCATGCGCGTCTACGTCGACGGCGTGCGGAAGATCGACCTGTGGAAGAACGTCTCCACCACGGCCCGCAGGACCGTGGACCTGACCGTCCCGGCCGGCAAGCACACGCTCCGCGTGGACCACGTCGCCTGGACCGGCGTCGCCCAGGCCACGTTCACGTACGCCCCGCGCACCGAGGCCGCCGTCGACACGGTCAAGCCGCTCGCCGTGACCGGCCTCACCGCCGCGTACGCCCGGGACACCGCGAGGACCACCCTGCGCTGGACCGCGAACAAGGAGATGGACCTCGCCGGTTACCGCGTGTACCGCCGGCTGGGCACCGCCTCGTGGGCGAAGGTCAGCGGTGCGTCGCCGCTCACCTCCCCCTCCTTCGTGGACGCGACGCCCGCCACGGGCCAGACCTTCCTGTACGAGGTCCGCGCCGTCGACAGGGCGGGCCGCGAGTCCGCCGGCAGCGCCGACGCCACCGTCGTGACCGTGGACCGCACGGCACCGGCGACGCCGGCCGGTCTGACGGTCGTCGGCGACGCGTGGTGGGCCACCCTGGCCTGGCAACGGGTCGCCGACGCCGCCACGTACGAGGTGTACGCCGCCCCTGCGGCCACCGGCCCGTTCACCCGGCTGGGCACGACGACCGCCACGTCGTACCGCACCGACGCACCCGTGAACACCGTCCGGTACTACCGGGTCCGCGCCCTCGACGCGCTCGGCAACCCGTCGGCGTACGCCACGGTCACCGGCGACGGCGTCGACCGGACGCCGCCGAAGAACTCCCCGACCGCCCTGAACTCCGTCGTCCGCGCCGACTACACCGACGTGTACTGGACGCGGCCCGACGGCTTCGACGAGGACTACGACAACGGCGGGACCTACCGCGTCTACCGCTCGCCGGGCAAGATCCTCGACCGGGCCGCGCTCACCCGCGTGACCTGCGCCGGGGGGAGCGACGTGAGCAGCGCGGGTGGCCACTGCCAGGACCTGGACGTGCCCGCGGGCACGTACGTGACGTACGCGGTCACCGCGGTGGACCCGGCCGGCAACGAGTCGGCCCCGTCCGCCCCGCTCACCGTCCGCACCGGTGACCGCGTCGCGCCCGGCCCGGTCACCGGCCCGAAGGCCCTCCCGCGTGCCGACGGGGTGCTGGTGAGCTGGGCGGCCTCGCCCGAGGACGACATCGAGCGCTACGTGACCTGGACCGGTGTCCGGCAGGCCGACGGCACGGTGAAGTGGCTCAGCTCCACCGCCTGCCCGGAGGGCACCGCCGACCCGCTCGCCGTCCTCTGCGGCGACCTGCCGGACGGTGAGACGTACCTGTACGCGGTCGTCGCCCGCGACCGCTGGGGCAACCAGCTGTCCCCGAACGCCCCCGGCGTCCCGGTCGTCGAGGCCACCGAACTGGACGTCCGGCCGTCCGTGACGGTCACCCGGGACTGGGAACTCGGCAGCCTGGGCTACGGCACCGTCATCGGCGGACCGGACGAGGACGGGCCGTCCATCAACTGGCGGTGCGACAGAACGGCCGAGTGCGACACCGTCACGGGCTACCGGATCAGCCGCTGGAACCCGACCACGAACACGTACGAGCCCCTCCACCCCGGCCTCCTGCCGGCGCAGACCCGCACCTACACGGACACCACGGCGGCGCGGGGGAACACGTACTTCTACACGTTGGAAGCGGTACGCCCCGACGCCACCACAACAGCCACCCACACCTGGAACTGCGTCTTCCAGAACCGGGTCTGACGCCGGCAGGGCGACAACCCCGATGACAGGCGAGAGCCCCGAGCCACCATGGGCCGGGGCTCTCCGCCTGCTCGAGCGAGCAGGGGTGTGTCTACGTCACCGCAGTGCGCACCGTTTCGACGGTCAGCGTGTGACGGCCACGAGCACGGCCATCAGGCCCACCATCGCCGTCACGCCAGTCATGGCGGCCTGGACGGGCCCGGCCAGGGTGGGGAGCGTGCGCACCAGCGCGCCGAGCGCCAGGGCCACGAGCAGCGTCACAACAACGACCACCACGACGAGCACAAGCATGTTCAAGGTCATCAGGCGTCCTTCAAGCAGGGCGTGCCGTCTGCACGCACGGGCGGAGCGACTGGACTCCACCCCTTCCAAGGACCGCGGGGGTTCCCGACGGCGTGCAGAGAATCAGGGACGCGAGGGTTAGCGCCGCAACTCCGGTCCGGGGCGCGCTTTTGTCGACTCGACGCGGTGATCCGCAGGGTGTTGCCCCCTTGACAGGGCAGGTGCGCAACTCGCTCTGGGGCGGTCTGTCCTGTGGTCTTTGTCAGTGGCCTCGCCTAGCCTCCGGCCATGAGCGTGATCGGTGAGTACCTGCGTCGCGGCTGCTGAGCTCGGCCGAGCGATCCAGGATCCCGACTGGGCGCTGGACTTCGTCGCAGAGGTCCGGATTGCCGAGGAGGAGTCGGAGCCCGCGCCGGCCGAATCGTGCCACTTCAGCACGTACAAGACCTGGGACCTGCTCCGCTTCCTGATGGCGCGTGCCGAGTTCCCCGTGAACGTGATCCACGGCGAGGAGCCGTTCGCTGAGGACGAGGATTGGGGGTACGAGTCCCCGAAGTACCTGCGGCCTGAACGGGTCCGGCTCGCGGCGGAAGCCCTGCGGGCTACCACCTATGCCCAACTGATCAGCGGGGTGGACCCCGCTGATCTGGCCGGCGCCGAGGTGTATCCACTCGGATGGAGTGAGCCCGGCTCGCTGGAGTGGGGGCGCCCGCAGGCGCCGATACTCCGGTAAAGGACCACGACTCCGTCGCGACGGTATCCGCGTCAACGGAGGGCAGTACCCCTCACCCCTGGGGCGCGGTGGGTATTGGTGCTGTCGTACTCCTCGGAGTTGTAATCGCAGCTTTTGCTGTCGTCCGCAGGCGTCGGGCATGTTCGGCTGCACTTCCCGATCTCCGCGCCCGCCGCCGATCAACTCACCTCTGCGGCAATGACTTTCACGTCGAAATTGCACACGCCTCCGGAAACATCGGACAGGGTCACGCCACCCGATCGAGGACCGGGCTCCAACTGAGTGCAGACACTCAGGCGTCATGATGGCCGATACGGATGAGTCAGGTGATGTAGGGGCGTTACGGTACATCTCGGCCACCACGGCACTGCGGTCACAGGTTCACATTCGCTCGGCGACGCACGACCAGGACACGGGGAGGGACCGCCGCATGGCGTGGGAGGAATGGGAGCAGCTCAAGGCCGTAGCCGCCGAACGGCACGCCACGCAAATGCAGCTCGACCAATTACCCGCGGACCGAGGCGCCCCCAATTCCGGTGCCAGCGGCGGCGGAGTGCTCAACCTGAGGTCCGACAAGGCGGCGTGGACCAAGGCGGGGGAAGACGTCGGGTCGTTACGGGAGAACCTCGACAAGGCGTGGGCGAAGATGGAGTTGGGCCAGACGGGACTCGGGAAGGGAACCGGGTGCCTGACCGCGGCGGCTCAGCAGGATGTCTACGACTCCTGGAAGCGCTACGTCAGCGACGTGGGCGGCGTGTGCGACGGACTTGCCGGCGTGCTGGGGAAAGCGGGCCACGACCAGCTACGGACCGACGAAGCCGTCGAGGCCGAGATCGCCAAGCTGAGAACCGACTACTACGGGGACCCGCCCGCCGACGGCCTGGCCAAGGTGCGGTGACCGGACCCATGGACCACCTGACGCTCAAGGCCCTCAAGCCGACCGAGTACGCGGAGGCGGCGGACGGGTACCGCGCGATCAGCCGCATGGCCGACGCGGCCGTGGACCGTATCGGCAAGCAGATCACTGCGGCCATGCAGAAGGCCAACGAGGGTGAGGCCGCGGACGCGGCGCTCAAGCAGCTGCGGAAGCTGTCGGAGAACTTCCACTACGCCCAGGTCGAGTGCGGCCTGATCACCGGAGCCCTCGACGGCTTCTCGTCCGAGATCACCGCCCCCAAGCGGCGCCTGACGCAGGCACTGGACGATGCGGCAGCGCTGGCATACACCGTCAACAAGGACGGCACCGTCACGTATCCCGCCGCCGGTGAGAACGAGCTCACCGGCGAGCCGATTCCCGGTGGCACAGTCCTGGGCAAGAACGACCTGATCACGGGCAACAACACAGGACTTCGATCACCGGGGCTGGTACCGAGCAACCCCCAGCTCAAGAACCCGAACCCGCACCACGCCAAAGCCGTGGACATCGCCGACCGCATCACCCACGCGGTGCGGGAAGCGCAGGAGATCGACGATCGGTACAGCAAGGCGCTGAACAAGCTCAAGGCGCCGTCGGGGCTGAACGTCGACACAAAGACATGGGCGGATGCGGCATCCGATGTCGGTGCCGTGAGCTCGGCGGCCACTGAATACCTTCAGGACCACATCCCGTTGGACAAGTCGCCCGCCGACCGCAAGGAGTGGTGGGACAGCCTCAGTGACGAGGAGCGCGAGGAGTACAAGACGGCCTTCCCGGGAATCATCGGCAACTTGGACGGGATCCCGTCCACGGTCCGGGACGAGGCGAACCGGGAGAACATCCACCTCCTCATCGCACAGCTGGAGGGCGAGCACGACGCGGCGTCCAAAGAAAAGCTCGAAGGTCTGAAAGGCATCCAGAACAAGCTCAACACGGGTAGCCAGCCACCTATGTACCTCCTGGGCATCGGCCTCGAAGGAAATGGAAGGGCGATCATTTCCTACGGGAACCCGGACACCTCGACAAACGTCTCGGCTTATGTACCTGGCCTGGGCACAAAGCTCGACTCTGAATTTGCCGAGGGAGCGGTGAAGCGTGCCTACTATACGGCGCTGGGTGCCCAGAAATTCGATGGGTCGTCATCCGCGATCGTATGGCTCGGCTACGACGCTCCTCAATCGATCGATGTGATGACTACGGCCGACGCCGAGCGTGGCGCCCCCGCGTACAACAGCTTCATGAGTGGAATTGCGGCCACCAATGAGAACGCAGATCCTCACGTCACTGCCATCGGGCATTCCTATGGTTCTCGACTAGTAGGTGCCGCGACGCAGGAGGCGGGAGGAATTCCGGGCGCTGATGACATCGTTCTTGTCGGAAGTCCCGGCGTCGGGGTCGACAAGGCGGAGCACCTGGGGGTGGGCAAAGAGCACGTCTGGGTGGGTGCGGCCGAGAACGACATCGTCACCAAGCTCCCTTCGTCAAAGGAAGCTGTGGCAGGGACCGTGGGGTTCTTCGGGGCAGGGCCGGTCGGCGCGTACCTCGGAGGGGAGATCGCCGACCAGGGTGACGACGACATCTGGTTCGGCAAGGATCCGGCGAGCGAAGCGTTCGACGCCAACAGATTCGAGACTCTGCCCGGACCGGAGTTGGTTCAGCCTTCCTTCCCGGGCGTTCTAAATTCGACCTTGGATATCGAAGCTCACAGCAATTACTTCTCGCCGGAGGAAGGCAAGGACAAGGTCTCCGCCCAAAACATCTCCGCCATTGTCGCAGGACATCCGGAATACGTCATGAGGGAGACGTCGCGATGAGGAACAGTGTTGCAGCGGCCTCAGTGCTGGCACTGCTTCTTGCCGGATGCGGTACGACGGGCTCCGCGTCCTCAAGCAAGGAAAGCCAATCGAAGATGAACCTGCAAGAGGCAGCCGACAGGGCGGATACGATCCTGGATGAGGCGTTTGCAGCTATCAAGCCTGGCGTTCAGTGGACGCATAGGTACTCCATGCCAGGCGACTGTTACGTCGACCGAGATCGTGCGGTCATGACGATTATCTCTGCCCAACGGCGTGGGAGCTTTCTCGGCGTTCTGGACCGCCACTGGAAGGGGAAAGGCTACAACCTCGTCGCCACGAGCCCGAACGGACTGGCTGCCCACTTCAAGACACAGGACGGATTCCAGCTCGAAGTCCTGATCGCACCTAATGGCCAGGCTCACCTGAGCGTCACCACCCCGTGTGTGGACGAGTCAGATGTCGCTCAGCCGACCAGCAAGCCGAACGGCCCCGACTACTCGAAGCAGAAGTTGCCGGCGCCGAACGTGAAGTCGACGTTCTGGTCGAGCGAGGCACCCCTCACGAGCTGACGCACGTGTCCGGAAGCCAAGGACCCGGAGGAGTTGGCAGCCGAGTACGACGACCACCGACGTCCACAACTGGAAGCGACTACTGCGGGGCGCGGGCGTACGAGACGGTCGTCTTCATGACGCTCGCCACACCGCTGCGACCGTTCTCCTGAGCCTCGGCGTCCCGGGCGTCGTGGTCGACGCGATCGTGGGCTGGGAGTCCGGGGAGCGGACCGTAGGCGTGCTCGCTGCACCCGCGTCGTTGGGGCTCTGCTGCGGAAGGTCGCCCAGTGAGTCGGCGATGCCCTCCGGGAGTCGCCGAAGGCGAACTGGGACCGGCAACGTCGAAGGGCCCCCTGTTTCCAGGGGGCCCTTCGACATCGTGCCCGGTGAGGCACTGGCGGAGGATACGAGATTCGAACTCGTGAGGGGTTGCCCCCAACACGCTTTCCAAGCGTGCGCCCTAGGCCTCTAGGCGAATCCTCCGCCGGAAACATTACATGACCGAGAGGAGTGCTCGCGAACTCGTTCCGACCTGCCGCGATCGGGTACTGTGTGCGGAGCCCCTCACGCGGCGCTATCTGACTGAACTCCCCCAGGGCCGGAAGGCAGCAAGGGTAGGTCGGCTCTGGCGGGTGCGTGGGGGGCGCTCGCGTTCGCGGGCGGGGTGGGTTGTCAGTGGGCGCCTATAACCTCGTATGCGTGTCGTCTCTCGCGCTGTACCGCCGCTATCGCCCGGAGTCCTTCGCCGAGGTCATCGGGCAGGAGCATGTCACGGACCCGTTGCAGCAGGCGCTGCGGAACAACCGGGTCAACCACGCGTACCTGTTCAGCGGGCCGCGCGGATGCGGGAAGACGACCAGCGCGCGCATCCTCGCCCGGTGCCTGAACTGCGAGCAGGGCCCGACGCCGACCCCGTGCGGCGAGTGCCAGTCCTGCCAGGATCTCGCGCGCAACGGCCCCGGCTCCATCGACGTCATCGAGATCGACGCAGCTTCCCACGGTGGTGTGGACGACGCCCGTGACCTGCGCGAGAAGGCGTTCTTCGGCCCCGCGGGCAGCCGCTACAAGATCTACATCATCGACGAGGCCCACATGGTCACGTCGGCCGGCTTCAACGCGCTCCTCAAGGTCGTCGAGGAGCCCCCGGAGCACCTCAAGTTCATCTTCGCCACCACCGAGCCCGAGAAGGTCATCGGGACGATCCGGTCGCGCACCCACCACTACCCCTTCCGGCTCGTCCCCCCGGGCACCCTGCGCGACTACCTCGGTGAGGTGTGCGGCAAGGAGAACATCCCGGTCGAGGACGGCGTCCTGCCGCTCGTCGTGCGCGCCGGCGCCGGATCCGTGCGTGACTCGATGTCCGTCATGGACCAGCTGCTCGCCGGCGCGGGGGCGGACGGTGTGACGTACACCATGGCCACCTCTCTCCTCGGCTACACCGAGGGCTCGCTGCTCGACTCCGTCGTCGATGCCTTCGCCACCGGTGACGGCGCCGCCGCCTTCGAGGTCGTCGACCGTGTCATCGAGGGCGGCAACGACCCGCGCCGCTTCGTCGCCGACCTGCTGGAGCGGCTGCGCGACCTCGTGATCCTCGCGGCCGTCCCGGACGCCGTCGAGAAGGGGCTGCTCGACGCCCCGGTCGACGTCGTCGAGCGCATGCAGGCCCAGGCCGGGATCTTCGGCGCCGCCGAGCTGAGCCGCGCCGCCGACCTCGTCAACGACGGCCTCACCGAGATGCGCGGCGCCACCTCGCCCCGCCTCCAGCTCGAACTCATCTGCGCCCGCGTGATGCTGCCCGCCGCCTACGGCGACGAGCGCTCCATGATGGCCCGCCTCGACCGCCTGGAGCGGGGCGTCCAGTTCTCCGGCGGGGGTACGGCCCCGGCGGCGGGGTACGTCCCGGGGCCCGACGTCCACAACGTCCAGCATGCCCACAACGCCAATGCCCCCATGGCCGGTGGCGGGGCTCCGGTTCCGCCCGGTGGGGGGGTTGCCGCGGCTCGGGCGGCCGTACGGGGACCGGACGCGTCCACGCCGGCGCCCATGTCAACGGCCCCGGCACCCGCCCAGGCGCCGACACCAGCGCCCGCCCCCACACCGGCCGCGGCTCCCCAGAGCCCTCAGGGTCCCCAGACTCCGCCCACCGCACCCCCCGCCTCCACCCCCGGCGCCTGGCCCACCCCCGCCCCGGCCGGTGGCGGACGCCGTCCGGGCGGCTGGCCCACCGCGACTCCCGCCGGCGGCGGCCAGCCCCAACCCCAGGCCCAGCCGACGCACACCCCGCAGCCCCAGTCCCAGCCGTCCCACTCCCAGCCGCAGGCGCCATCGCACCCCGCGCCCCCGCAGCCCGCCGCCCCCGCGAGCGCCCCGCCCTCCGCACCGCCGTCCCCGGGCGGCCTCGACCCCCGCATGCTCTGGCCGAACATCCTCGAAGTGGTCAAGAACCGCCGCCGCTTCACCTGGATCCTCCTCAGCCAGAACGCCCAGGTCGCGGGCTTCGACGGCACCACGCTCCAGGTCGGCTTCGTGAACGCCGGCGCCCGTGACAACTTCGCGAGCAGCGGCAGCGAGGAGGTGCTGCGGCAGGCGCTGGCCGAGCAGTTCAACGTGCAGTGGAAGATCGAGGCGATCGTCGACCCGTCCGGCGGCTCCGCCCCGCCCCCGTCCGCCGGCCCCTCGTCGTACAGCGGCGGTGGCGGTGGCGGTGGTTACGGCGGCGGCGCTCCCGCGTCCGGCGGCGGCCCCGGTGGGTACGGCAGCCCGTCCGCCCCGCGTCCGTCCGCCGCCCAGCCAGGACCGCCCGCCGCCGCCCCGGCGCCCGCGCCCGCACCGTCGTCGTACCCGTCCGCGTCGTCCCCCGCCTCCGCGGCGCCCCGGCCGGCAGCCGCACCGGAGCCGCCCCCGGTCGCCCCCGAGGACGACATCCCCGAGGACGACGACCCCGACCTCGACGAGTCGGCCCTCTCCGGCCACGACCTCATCGTCAAGGAGCTGGGCGCGACGGTGATGGAGGAGTTCACCAACGAGTGATCGAGCCGCCGAGTGATCGAGTGACCGAGCCGCCGAATCATCAAGTGGCCGAGCCGCCGAGTGATTGAGTGGCGGAGCGGCTGAGCAGGGGCAAGCCTCCCCCGGCACACCTCCACGACCGCACACCGGCCGCGCGGACGGCACGGACCGCACGCCGCCCCCCCACCCGGCTTGGAGGAATGCACAACCTCCCCGCCCGCCGTCCGTCGTGGCGAACGCCGGATAGGCTGGCCCCGTGAAGGTCCTCGTCATCGGTAACGGCGCCCGCGAACACGCCCTGTGCCGCTCCCTGTCCCTCGACCCCGCCGTCACCGCGCTGCACTGCGCGCCCGGCAACGCCGGCATCGCCGAGGTCGCCGAGCTGCACCAGGTCGACGCCCTGGACGGCGCCGCGGTCGCCGCGCTGGCCACCGGACTGGGTGCCGACCTGGTCGTCGTCGGCCCGGAGGCCCCGCTGGTCGCGGGTGTCGCCGACGCCGTGCGCGAGGCGGGCGTCCCGGTGTTCGGCCCCTCGCGGGAGGCGGCGCTGATCGAGGGCTCCAAGGCGTTCGCCAAGGACGTGATGGCCGCGGCCGGGGTGCCCACGGCCCGTTCGTACGTGTGCGCCACCCCCGACGAGGTCGCCGACGCGCTCGACGCCTTCGGGGCGCCGTACGTCGTCAAGGACGACGGACTCGCCGCGGGCAAGGGCGTCGTCGTCACCTCCGACCTGGACGCGGCGAAGGCCCACGCGGCCCACTGCGAACGCGTCGTCGTCGAGGAGTACCTGGACGGCCCCGAGGTGTCCCTGTTCGCGATCACCGACGGCCGGACGGTCGTCCCGCTCCAGCCCGCGCAGGACTTCAAGCGCGCCCTGGACGGCGACGAGGGCCCCAACACCGGCGGCATGGGCGCGTACTCACCGCTGCCCTGGGCCGACCCCAAACTCGTCGACGAGGTGCTGGAGACGGTCCTCCAGCCGACCGTCGACGAGATGCGCCGCCGCGGCACCCCGTTCTCCGGCCTGCTCTACGCCGGCCTGGCGATCACGAGCCGCGGCGTCCGCGTCATCGAGTTCAACGCCCGCTTCGGCGACCCCGAGACCCAGGTGGTCCTGGCCCGGCTGAAGACCCCGCTCGCGGGCGTGCTGCTCGCCGCCGCGAACGGCACCCTCGACGACCTGCCGCCCCTGCGCTGGAGCGAGGACAGCGCGGTCACCGTCGTCGTCGCCTCGCACAACTACCCCGCCACCCCGCGCACCGGCGACCCGATCACCGGCCTCGACGAGGTGGCCGCCGAGCACGCCCCGCACGCCTACGTCCTGCACGCCGGCACCCGCCGCGACGGCGCCGGCGTGGTCAGCGCGGGCGGCCGGGTCCTGTCGGTCACGGCGACCGGCAAGGACCTCACCAAGGCACGCGAGCGGGCGTACGACGCCGTGGCCCGCATCGGCCTCGACGGCTCCCAGCACCGTACGGACATCGCGGCGCGGGCGGCGGCCGACGCGTAAGCCCTCCGCCGGGTCGGCCGCGACGCGACTGTGCCGTCCCTCGCCTGCGGGCCTGCTGTAGCTGGTCGCGCGGTCGCCCCGCGCCCCCGCGGGGCGCTGCCGGACCGCGCGCCGGGCTCTGCCTGACGCGCTGGGCCGGACATCGGCACATACCGGTCACCGCACCGCACTGCACCGCCGAGGCCCCGGAGAGATCCGGGGCCTTGTCCTTGCTGTCCGTCATCCACCTCTGACCAAAGCCATTCCATCGAGTGAGCGAAGCACCCATACGGCTGACGTGGGCCGGAGCCCCAACTAGGGTGCGGCGCATGCGTTCCGGCACTTGGCCCACCGGCATTGCGATGTCACCGACGGGTGCCACAGTGGGGGAGTGGGCAACGCCAGGACAGGGCCAGGACAGCGAGGGGGTGACCGGCGGTCGTGACCGGGATGGGAGTCGAGGCGGGTGCGCAACTGGCGCGCTCCCGGGCACTCGCCGTGCTGCGGGTGCGCGGCCGGGCACTGGGGGTGGCGCTGCTGCCCGCGGCCGCCGCGGTGATCCTGCTGGCCGGCGGCAGCACCGGGCACCTCGTCGGCGGCGGCTGGGACACCGCCCGCGCGGCCGTCGGCGCGCTCGCCGTGCTGGTGCTGCTGGCCACCGCGGTCGTCGCCCTGGTCGTCGCCCGCGCCCGCCCCGCCCTCACGCCGACGGTCCCGATCGCCGAGGAGTCCGCCCCCGACCTGTACCGGATGGTGCGCGACCTCGCCGAGCGGCTCGACGTCCCCGTGCCCTCCGCCATAGCCCTGACCCCGGACTGCGACAGCTGGCTGGAGGACCGCACCCACCCGGCGCACGGCCCGCCGGCGCCCGAGGACCACGACGAACTGGCCGGACCCGGCAGGCGCCCCCACCGCCGCACCCCGGCCGCGCCCGTCCTCGTCATCGGCTCCCCGTTCCTGTGGTGGATGCGTGTGGGCGAACTGCGCGCGGTCCTCGCCCCGGTCGTCGCCGGTACGGGACCCTCCGCGCACCCGGACATAGCCGCGGCCCGCCGCTTCGTGCGCGGGCTGGACGCGGCCGTGGCCGTCACCTCGGAGCCCGGCCGCGGCCCGGTCGTCCGCACGGTGCTCGCGGGCGTCGGCTGGGTGACCCGGCTGCTGCTGCGCGGCTGCCGGGAACACGCCGCCGAGATGGAACGGGGCGTGGCCGCCGCGGCGGCCGAGCGCGCCCAGGCCGTGGACTACGGCGTGCGGATCGTCGCCCAGGAGCAGGTCGGCCTCGCCTACGCCGGCTGGGACCGGCTGCTGACCCGGGTCGCGCTGCCCGCCTGGCGGATGGGCCGCTGGCCGTCGCGGCTGGACGCCGGGGTCGTCGCCGCGCTCACCGAGCTGTCCCGGCGCGACCGGCTGGCCGAGGGCTTCGCCTCCCGGCTCGGCGAGCGCCCCGCCTGCGACCTGCTGGAGGAGCCCGGCACGGTGGACGAGGCCGCCTCGCTGCTCGCCGCGCGCCTCTTCCACGGCGGCCCCGCGGAGAACGGCCCCGACTGGGCGCCGGTGGACTGGCAGGAGTACCCGGAGGAGGTCGTCGACCGGAAGTGGCGCATCGACGCGGCCCGCCTCCACCGTGTCCTGGACGGCCTCGGCGTACGCCCCGCGGCGACCGCCGACGACGACCCGGAGGGCCCGACCCTCGCCCGTGTCCTCGACCACCTGTCCCTGCCCGCGGACCCGGTCCCGGGCACCCGCACGGGCGGCCCGTACGGACCGTTCGACCCGTACGACGCCTTCACCAATGCCGCCGACGGACTCGCCCCCGACGCCCTCGCCCCCGATGACAGCTCCTCCGCGGGGAACTCCAAGCCGGATCACGGCCTCTCCACCGAGAAGAACCCCGGCCTCCCGGAAACCCCGGAGACCGACGGAATCCCGGACACCCCCGCGGCCCGGGAGACCCCGGACGACCACGAGCACGCGGACGGCCTGAACACCCCGAACGACCCGGACACCCCCGACGCCCCGGACATGCCCGAGAGCCCCGAGCACAGTGCCGCCCTCGCCGCCGGCCTGAGCGCCGCGCTCGCCCGGGAGGAGGCCGCCGCGGAAGCACTGCGGCCCACCGGCTCCGCTCCCGGCCAGGGCAACGGCGGACAGGGCCCCGACACCGCCCTCTGGGACGGCGGCGCCCTCCCCCTCTTCCCGCTCCAGCCCCCGCGCACGGCCCGGGAACTCCTCGCCGACCACGTGACGGCGATGGTCTGCTGCGCGGCGATGGACACGGCCGGTGCCGTGCCGGGGCTCGACTGGCTCGACGGACCCTCCCTCCTCGTCAACGGCGAGCGTGCCGCCGACCTCCCCGCGCGGGTCCTCAGCCTGACCGAGGACGGCGACTCGGGCCCGCTGCGCGACTGGCTGGTCGAGGTGGGCATACGGCCCGAGAAGCCGGTGCGCCTCGGCTGACCGCCCGGCAGCGCGGCCGTCCGCTCACCGCCCTCCTGCTAGCGTCCTGCGATGATCTCTCTGGGGGAACCCGCGTTCTTCACCCGTATGCGCGATGTGCGACGCGTGCTCGTCGCCGGTGCGGGCGGCGGCTTCGACGTGTACGCCGGGCTGCCGCTCGCCCTCGCGCTGCGGTCGGCGGGCAAGGAGGTGCACCTCGCCAACCTGTCCTTCGCCGACCTGTACGGCCTGGGCCCCGATGCGTGGGTGGCCGAGGACGTCGCGGCCGTCGGGCCCGACACCCCCCTGCGCGGCGACTACTTCCCCGAGCGGACGCTCGCCCGGTGGCTCGTGACGCGGGACCTGCCGTCGACCGTGTACGCGTTCCCGAGCATCGGGGTCGGTCCGCTGCGGGCGGCCTACCGGGCGCTGATCACACATCTCGGCGGTGTCGACGCGGTCGTGCTGGTGGACGGCGGCACCGACATCCTGATGCGCGGCGACGAGCACGGTCTCGGCACCCCGGAGGAGGACATCGCGAGCCTGGCCGCCGTGAGCGGGCTCGACGAGGTCCCGCACCGGCTGGTGGCCTGCCTCGGCTTCGGGGTGGACGCGTATCACGGCGTGAACCACTCGCTCGTGCTGGAGAACCTGGCCGCCCTGGACCGGGACGGCGCCTATCTCGGCGCGTTCTCGCTGCTCGGGGCCGGGCGGGAGGGTGCGCTGTACCTCGACGCGGTGGCGCACGCCCAGCGGCACACCGCGAGCCGCCCGAGCATCGTGAACGGATCCGTGGCCGCCGCCGTGCGCGGTGACTTCGGCGACGTCCGGTTCACGGAGCGGACCAAGGACGGCGAGTTGTTCGTCAACCCGCTGATGGCGCTGTACTTCTGTGTGGACCTGCCCGGACTGGCCCGCCGCAATCTCTACCTCGGTCTGCTGGAACGGACCGCGCTGATGCGGCAGGTGAGTTCCGTGATCGAGGAGTTCCGCGCCACGCTGCCCCGACAGCGTCCGCCGCGGGCGTTCCCGCACTGAGCCTTCCTCCGGGGCGGCCAGGAGCCGGCCCGGAGCCGCCTCGAAGTCCCCCGGAGCCGGAACCTCCACTTTTGCCGATCCGCGACGAATAGTGACCATCCGCGTGCGGAATGTGATGTGCTGGGGCCGATCAGGCCCGGGCACAGGGCTCACGGGGGAACGAGGAGGGGACCGGCCATGGCCTCGGACCAGATCCGCCGCTGGGAGTCGGGCGCACTCGCGCACGCCGTCACGGACCCCTTCGGCCAGGGCCCCGTCCCCTGGCTGCGCGGCGGCGAGACCTACTTCGACGACACCGGCCAGGTCGTCCCCTGGTACGTGGACACGAGTCGGCCGCACCTCCCCCCGGGCGGCGCTCCCCTCGTCCCGGCCCCCCGCGCCGCCGCCGTGGGCCCGCGCGCGGCCGACGACGTGCACCGCCAGATCAAGGGCTTCGTCTCGACCGACACGGTCGCGCCCGGCGAGGCCGTCGACTTCCACATCACCGTCGACCCGCCCCAGCAGTTCGGCGTCGACGTCTACCGCATCGGCCACTACGGCGGCGACGGCGCGGCCAAGATCACCACCAGCCCTCGGCTCTCCGGCATCGTCCAGCCCCCGCCGCTCACCGCCGACCGCACGGTCTCCTGCCACCACTGGTGGCTGTCCTGGCGGCTCCAGATCCCCTCGTACTGGAGCGTCGGCGCGTACGTCGCCGTCCTCACCACCGCCGACGGCCACCGCTCCCACATCCCCTTCACGGTCCGCGACGACCAACCCGCCGACCTGCTCCTGCTGCTGCCCGACGTCACCTGGCAGGCGTACAACCTCTACCCCGAGGACGGCCGCACCGGCGCCAGCCTCTACCACGCCTGGGACGAGCGGGGCCGGCTGCTCGGCGAGGCCGACGCCGCGACCACGGTCTCCTTCGACCGGCCGTACGCGGGCGCCGGCCTGCCCCTGCACGTCGGCCACGCCTACGACTTCATCCGCTGGGCCGAGCGCTACGGCTACGACCTCGCCTACGCCGACGCCCGCGACCTGCACGCCGGCCGCGTCGACCCCACCCGCTACCGCGGCCTCGTCTTCCCCGGCCACGACGAGTACTGGTCCCTGCCGATGCGCCGCACGGTCGAGCTGGCCCGCGACAGCGGCACCTCGCTGGTCTTCCTCTCCGCCAACACCATGTACTGGCAGGTCGAGTTGGGCCCCGCCCCCACCGGTGTCCCCGGCCGCCTGCTGACCTGCCGCAAACGCCGGGGCCCCGGCCGGCCCGTGCTCTGGCGCGAGGTGGACCGCCCCGAGCAGCAGCTGGTCGGCATCCAGTACGCGGGCCGGGTGCCCGAGCCGTCCCCGCTGGTCGTGCGCAACGCGGACCACTGGCTGTGGGAGGCGACCGGCGCGGGCGAGGGCGACGAGATCGAGTCGCTGGTGGCGGGCGAGGCCGACCGCTACTTCCCGCGCACCGCGCTGCCCGCGCACGACGAGCGCATCCTGCTCGCGCACTCCCCCTACACCGACGGCGACGGCGCCCCGCGCCACCAGGAGACCTCGCTCTACCGCGCCCCCTCCGGCGCCCTGGTCTTCGCGTCCGGGACGTTCGCCTGGTCACCCGCGCTGGACCGTCCCGGCCACGTCGACCCGCGTGTCCAGCGGGCCACCGCCAATCTGCTGGATCGAATCTGCAAACGGGACTGACCCGCTGTCATCGGCTCCTGTCCGATACGGGAGAATCGACGCGTTGGTCAGAACCACGGGGAGGAACCGTGTCCGGATTCGTCGAAAAGCCCGAGCCGATCCAGGTCCCGGGTCTGGTGCACCTGCACACCGGCAAGGTGCGCGAGCTGTACCGGAACGAGGCGGGCGACCTCGTGATGGTCGCCAGTGACCGCTTGTCCGCGTACGACTGGGTGCTGCCCACGGAGATCCCCGACAAGGGCCGTGTCCTCACCCAGCTGTCGCTGTGGTGGTTCGACCGCCTCGCCGACCTGGTGCCCCACCACGTCCTGAGCACCGAGCTGCCCGAGGGCGCCCCCGCCGACTGGGCGGGCCGCACCCTGGTCTGCAAGTCCCTGTCGATGGTCCCGGTCGAGTGCGTGGCCCGCGGCTATCTCACCGGCTCCGGCCTGCTGGAGTACAACGACTCCCGCACGGTCTGCGGCCTCGCCCTGCCCGAGGGCCTCGTCGACGGCTCCGAGCTGCCCGCCCCGATCTTCACCCCGGCCACCAAGGCCGAGGTCGGCGAGCACGACGAGAACGTCTCCTACGAGGAGGTCGCCCGGCAGGTCGGCGCCGACACCGCCGCCCAGCTGCGCCAGGCCACGCTCGCCGTGTACTCCCGGGCCCGGGACATCGCCCGCGACCGGGGCATCCTGCTGGCCGACACCAAGTTCGAGTTCGGCTTCGACGGCGACACCCTCGTCCTCGCCGACGAGGTCCTCACCCCGGACTCCTCCCGCTTCTGGCCGGCCGACGAGTGGCAGCCCGGCCGCGCCCAGGCGTCGTTCGACAAGCAGTTCGTCCGCGACTGGCTGACGTCCGCCGAGTCCGGCTGGGACCGCACGGGCGAGCGGCCCCCGCCGCCGCTGCCGCAGCGCGTGGTGGAGGCGACCCGCGCCAAGTACGTGGAAGCCTACGAGCGGCTGACCGGCACCAGCTGGAGCTGACGGCACGAAGAAGGCCCCGGTCCAGTGGACCGGGGCCTTTTCCCTGAGCGGACGACGAGGCTCGAACTCGCGACCTCAACCTTGGCAAGGTTGCGCTCTACCAACTGAGCTACGTCCGCAGTGCGCCGTGGCGCGACGCCAACTATACCCAACCCCGCTCGCGTGCGAGACGCACCGCCGTGTGCCGGTTCTCGGCACCCAGTTTGGTGACCGCCGAGGAGAGGTAGTTGCGCACGGTCCCCTGCGACAGCGCGGCCCGCTCGGCGATCTCCGCCACCGGCGCGCCGTCCGCCGCCAGTTCCAGCACCTCGGCCTCCCGGGCGGTCAGCGGGGAGTCCCCGGCGGAGATCGCGTCGGCGGCCAACTCGGGATCGACGTACCGGTTTCCGCGGTGCACGGTACGGATGATCTCGGCGAGCCGCTGGGCGCTGACCGTCTTCGGCACGAATCCGCGTACCCCCGCCGCGAGGGCCCGCTTCAGGTGTCCGGGACGTCCGTGACCGGTGACGATCAGCACCTTGCAGTCCGGCAGTTCGGCCCGCAGGGATGTGGCGACCTTCACACCGTCCGCCCCCGGCATCTGGAGGTCCAGGACCGCGACGTCGGGCCGGTGCGCCCGCGCCATCGCCAGCGCCTCGGGACCGCCGGCCGCCTCGGCGACGACGGCGAGGTCGTCCTCCAGGGAGAGCAGCGCGGCCAGCGCGCCCCGGATCAGATGCTCGTCGTCGGCGAGCAGCAGCCGTACCGGAGCGCTCATGACGTGACCTCGCTCACCCTCGTGCCGGTGCTCTCGCCGGCCGGCGCCAGCGGCACCCGCGCGGTCAGCCGGAAGCCGTCCTCCCCGACGGGACCCGCCTCCAGCGTCCCCGCCACGGCGGCCAGTCGCTCACGCAACCCCGCAAGCCCGGACCCCGCCGTGCCGCCCGTTCCCGTGCCGCCCGTTCCCGTGCCGCCCGTTCCCGTGCCGCCCGTTCCCGTGCCGCCCGTTCCCGTGCCGCCCGTTCCCGTGCCGTCGGGCCCCGTGTCATCCACTCCGGTGACCCCGTCGTTCTCCACGGTCAGTACCACCCGTCCCTCCCGCACCCGTAGCCCCACCCGGCACTGGGCCGCGTTCCCGTGCCGCAGTACGTTCGTGGTGGCCTCCCGCACCACCCAGGCCAGCGCCGACTGCACCTCGGCCGGCAGCCCCGCCGCCTCGCCCGTCACCTCGCACCGGATGCCGGCGGCGCCCAACACGCCCTGCGCACCGGCGAGTTCGACCCCGAGGTCGGCCTCGCGGTAACCGCGTACGACCTCGCGGACCTCGCGCTGCGACTCCTGCGCGATGCGCTGCGCCTCCACCATCTGCGCCACCGCCTCCGGCCGTCCGCGCCGGGCGAGCTGCACCGCCAGCTCGCTCTTGAGGGCGATCACGGCGAGGTTGCGCCCCAGCACGTCGTGCAGGTCCCGCCCGAACCGCAGCCGCTCCTCGGCCACGGCCAGCCGGGCGCGGGTCTCGCGGGCCTCGTCCAGCTCGTACACGGCGTCGAGCAGCCAGATGGAGAACACGCAGGTGAAGGCGAGGAACCCGGCGCCGAGCAGCACGACGAGCGCCGAGACCAGCGCGGCCGGTCCGGGGATGCCGAGCAGGAAGGAGAGGGCGCCCGCGCCGAGCGCGCAGCCCGTCACGACGGCGAGCGCCTGCCGTCGGCCGCGCACGCCGAGCGTGACGACGCCTCCGCCGAAGACCATCACCCCGATGAACACGGAGAGGGCCGCGCCCCGGGCGTCCACGTCCGAGGGCCCGTACCGGTGCATCAGCAGGGCGGCGAGCGCCACGGCGAAGGTCACCGCGCCCAGCGTCCACAGCAGCCGCAGGGGCCGCTCCCGCCGGCCGCGCGTCCAGTCGAGCGCCCGGGCGGCGGTGACCGCGCAGAGCGCGGCGTGCGTGACCAGCGCGAGTGTCGCCCAGGCCGCGAGGGCCAGGTCCGGCTGCCCGAACGTGGGCACCGCGAGCACCGCGGCCTCCATCACCGCGAAGGAGTGGAACGACCAGCGTGTGTACGTCTCGACCTTGGCCGGTGTGCTCTTCCGGTGCCACCAGCCGCCCGGCCCGCTCATCCCCGTACCCCCCCCGTACGTCAGCGCCGAGGTTCCCAGCGGAACCGTCGCCGTACAGCAAACACCGCCACCACGGTCCAGGCCAGGGCGGTCAGTACGGCCCCCAGCGCCTCGTACCCGCTCAGGTCGCCGGTCCAGCCGCCGCGGACCAGGCGGATCGCCGGGGACAGGGGCAGCACCTCGCACACGGACGCCAGCCGGTCCGGCAGGACCTCCACGGGCAGCGCGACGCCCGAGCCGATCATCGAGAGGAACACCAGCGGCAACGCCGTGACCTGGGCGCTCTCCGCGGTCCTGGTGAACGCGGCGGTCAGTGCGGCCAGCGCCGCGCACAGCACGAGACCCGCCAGGACGCCGAGCACGCTCAGATACGGCGCCTTCGGCGCTCCCGCGTCCAGCAGCAGCGCGCAGCCGCCGGCCAGCACCAGGCTCTGCGCGAGGCCGACCGAGACCGCGGGCAGGGCGGTGCCGACCAGGATCTCGGTGTCGCCGAGCTCCCCGGAGCGCAGCCGCTTGAGGACCAGTTCCTCGCGGCGGGTGACGTACGCGGCGACCAGGGACGTGTAGACGGCGAAGAGGAGGGAGAAGCCGATCGCGGCCGTCAGCATCAGCACGCCGGCCGACAGCCCGGCCGCCTTCAGGTCCATCCGGGTGGCGGCGGGCCGCACGCTGAACGGCAGCGCGAGCGGCACGAACAGCGCGGTGACCAGCGCGCCGCGGTTGCGGCCGAGCAGGGTGAGCTCGGCCCGCGCCAGCGCCCGCATCCGCCGGGCCGCCGGGGCGAGGGAACGGGGCGACGTCCGCGCGGCCCCCGGGGTGAACGCCGGAGTGCTCATGCCGCCGCCTCCTGCTCCCGGGCGATCCCGAGGAACGCCTCCTCCAGGGAGGCCGACCGCACGTCGAGACCGCGCAGTTCGACACCGGCCCGCTCGGCCCACACCAGCAGCCGGGTGGCCGTCCGCTGCGGCTCGCGGGTGCTCAGCCGTACCCGGCGGCCGGCCAGTTCGTGGCCGGACACGCCCAGTTCGGCGAGCGGGGGCAGATCGCCGAGGAAGTAGCCGGCGGGCAGGTCGAAGGAGATCCGCGCGGGCCGTTCGGCGGTCACCTCCTCCGGGGTCCCGGCGGTGGCGACGCGGCCCCGGTGCAGGATCGCGAGCCGGTCGGCGAGGCCCTCCGCCTCCTCCAGGTAGTGCGTGGTCAGCAGCACGGTCGTGCCGCCGTCGCGCAGCGCCCGCACCAGGTCCCAGGTGTCCCGGCGGCCCTCGGCGTCGAGCCCGGTCGTCGGCTCGTCCAGGAACAGCACCTCGGGCTCGCCGAGCAGCGCGAGCGCCAGGTCCAGCCGCCGCCGCTCGCCCCCCGACAGCTGCTTGACCCGTACGCCCGCCCGGTCGGCCAGCCCGACCAGCGCCAGCGCCTCGTCCGTGGGCCGGGCTCCGGTGGTGCAGCCCGCCCACATCCGCACGGTCTCGGCGACGGTCAGCTCGGAGGGGAAACCACCCTCCTGGAGCATCACTCCGGTGCGGGGGCGTACGGCGGCCCGCTCCCGGTGGGGGTCGTGGCCGAGGACCCGCACCCGGCCGGCCGTCGGCGGCGCGAGCCCTTCCAGCAGTTCGACGGTCGACGTCTTGCCCGCCCCGTTGGTGCCCAGCAGCGCGAAGACCTCCCCGCGCGCCACGGAGAAGCTGATTCCGCGCACCGCCTCGAACCCGCCCCCGTAGACACGACGGAGGTCGGTGACCTCGATCACGTGCTCGTGTTCGTTGAAGTCCATGCCTCCAGCGTTCCGGCGGCGGGGAGCAGGGGGCAGTGCGCGGTGTCATCGGTCGGCATGACAAATGTCAGAGCGGACCGGCGGCCGACGGGATCACCGGGTCCACCCGGATCATGGACACCGGATCATGCACAACGAAAAGACCCCGGTCCGAAGGACCGGGGTCTCATTCCCGAGCGGACGACGAGGCTCGAACTCGCGACCTCAACCTTGGCAAGGTTGCGCTCTACCAACTGAGCTACGTCCGCATTGCATCCGACCGGCTCTCACCGATCGGCGCGGGCACCAGCCTACCCTACCCACGACAGTGGTGAGGACGGCGATGCGGAGCGGGTGACAGGAATTGCACACTGCGCCTTCCCCCTGGAAGGGGGATGTTCTACTACTGAACTACACCCGCATGTACTCCGTGGGTTTCGGCC
The DNA here is from genome assembly GCF_040638185.1 of Streptomyces sp. NPDC026672. Lineage (NCBI taxonomy): Bacteria > Bacillati > Actinomycetota > Actinomycetes > Kitasatosporales > Streptomycetaceae > Streptomyces > Streptomyces sp. NPDC026672. The sequence goes on along the minus strand of NZ_JBEZXS010000011.1, from coordinate 26,628 downwards.
TTCCGGCCTCGCCCCTCGGCGTGCTCCAGACATTAGCTGATCAGCAGGGGGGTAGCGCAAGTCGGTGGCCCCCAGGGCTCGCTGACGGACCCTGAGGACCCCCGTCACGGCGCCGTCACTGCGCTTCGCTGAACGCCTCGTAGACCTTCTTGGGGATCCGGCCGCGCGCGGGCACGTCCATCTTGTTCGCCTGTGCCCAGGCGCGGACCGCCGCCGGGTCGGGGGCGACCTCCGTCTGGCGGTAGGCCTTGCCCGACTTCGACCGCTTGCGGCCGGCCTCCACGTACGGCGCGAGCGCCTTACGCAGTTTCTTGGCATTGGCTTGGTTCAGGTCGATCTCGTACGACTTGCCGTCGAGTCCGAAGGCGATCGTTTCCGCCGCTTCCGAGCCGTCGATGTCGTCAAAGAGAGTGACCACGACCTTCTGCGCCACGAATATCGGTCCCTTCGTACGGCACGTTGACAAATTCATTTGTACCGTGCCCGACAATGCATTGTGAAGCTCGACTAAATCCTCCCGCGTGTCCGAACGCAATAGGTATCGGGTGTCGATCTCAGATCTTTCCCGGAACTTTTCACCGGTGGCACCGCCTCCGGGGGCCCGTGACCGCTGTCACGTAGGTTCCTCCAAGTCGACGCGCGTAGAAATTTTGTGCGGGTAGTCTGAGGCCAACCGTAGGAACCTGCTCAGCACCACACCACCGGGAGTGCCCGTGGCACGCGTCGTAGTCGACGTCATGCTCAAGCCGGAGATCCTCGACCCCCAGGGCCAGGCGGTCCAGCGTGCGCTGCCGCGCCTGGGTTTCGAGGGCATCTCCGATGTACGTCAGGGAAAGCGATTCGAACTGGAAGTTGACGGGCCGGTCGACGAGGCCGCGCTCGCCCGCATCCATGATCTCGCGGAATCCTTCCTCGCCAACACCGTGATCGAGGACTTCACCGTCAAGGTCGAGGAAGTCGCGGAGGCCGCGAAGTGACCGCTCGTATTGGCGTCGTCACTTTCCCCGGCAGCCTCGACGACCAGGACACCCGGCGCGCGATCCGGCTCGCGGGCGCCGAACCGGTCGCGCTCTGGCACAAGGACAAGAACCTCCACCAGGTCGACGCCGTGGTGCTGCCCGGCGGGTTCTCCTACGGCGACTATCTGCGCGCGGGCGCCATCTCCCGGTTCTCGCCGGTGATGGAGACCGTGATCGAGCAGGCGAAGGCCGGCCTCCCGGTCCTCGGCATCTGCAACGGCTTCCAGGTCCTCACCGAGGCCCACCTGCTCCCGGGCGGGATGCTCGGCAACGACCACCTCCACTTCATCTGCCGTGAGCAGAGGCTGCGGGTGGAGAACGCGGACACCGCCTGGACCGGCGACTACACCGCCGGCCAGGAGATCCGCATCCCGCTGAAGAACATGGACGGGCGGTACGTCGCCGACACGTACACGCTCGACGAGCTGGAGGCCGAGGGCCGGGTCGCGTTCCGCTACGTCGTCGACGGCGACGCCGCCGACGGATGCGGCAACCCGAACGGCTCGCTGCGGGACATCGCCGGCATCACCAACGAGGCGGGCAACGTCGTCGGCCTCATGCCGCACCCCGAGCACGCCGTCGAGCCCCTGATCGGCACGGGCCGCACCGACGGCCTCCCGTTCTTCACCTCGATCCTCAAGAAGCTGGTCAACGTATGAGCCGGACGCCTCTGGACACGGTCGAGCACGCGGCCGCGACCCCCGACGTCGAGCTGCCCTGGGCCGAACTCGGCCTGAAGAAGGACGAGTACGAGCGGGTCGTGGAGATCCTCGGCCGCCGGCCCACCGGCGCCGAGCTCGCCATGTACTCCGTGATGTGGTCCGAGCACTGCTCCTACAAGTCCTCCAAGGTCCACCTCCGCCAGTTCGGCGAGAAGGCCCCGCAGAGCGACGCGCTCCTCGTCGGCATCGGCGAGAACGCGGGCGTCGTGGACGTCGGCCAGGGCTACGCCGTGACCTTCAAGGTCGAGTCGCACAACCACCCGTCCTACGTGGAGCCCTACCAGGGCGCGGCCACCGGCGTCGGCGGCATCGTGCGCGACATCATCGCGATGGGCGCCCGCCCGGTCGCGGTCGTGGACCCGCTGCGCTTCGGCGCCGCCGACCACCCCGACACCAAGCGGGTGCTCCCCGGTGTCGTCGCGGGCATCGGCGGCTACGGCAACTGCCTGGGCCTGCCCAACATCGGCGGCGAGGTCGTCTTCGACGCCTGCTACCAGGGCAACCCGCTGGTCAACGCCGGCGCCATCGGCGTGATGCGGCACGAGGACATCCACCTCGCCAAGGCGTCCGGCGCGGGCAACCAGGTCATCCTGTACGGCGCCCGGACCGGCGGCGACGGCATCGGCGGCGCCTCGATCCTCGCCTCCGAGACCTTCGACGATGCCAAGCCCTCCAAGCGCCCGGCCGTCCAGGTCGGCGACCCCTTCCAGGAGAAGCTCCTCATCGAGTGCACCCTGGAGGCGTTCAAGGAGAAGCTGGTCGTCGGCATCCAGGACCTCGGCGCGGCCGGTCTGTCCTGCGCCACCTCCGAGCTGGCCTCCAACGGCTCCGGCGGCATGCGCGTCACCCTGGACGACGTCCCGCTGCGCGACTCCACGCTCTCGCCCGAGGAGATCCTCATGAGCGAGTCGCAGGAACGCATGTGCGCGGTCGTCGAGCCCGCCAAGGTCGCGCGCTTCCTGGAGATCTGCGAGAAGTGGGACGTCATCGCCACCGTCATCGGTGAGGTGACCGACGGCGACCGCCTGGAGATCTACTGGCACGGCGGCAAGATCGTCGACGTCGACCCGCGCACGGTCGCGCACGACGGCCCGGTCTACGAGCGCCCCTACGCCCGCCCCGACTGGCAGGACGCCCTCCAGGCCGACGACGCGAACGCGCTGCCCCGGCCCACGACGCCGGACGAGCTGAAGGACCAGGTGCTCAAGCTGGTCGGCTCGCCCAACCAGGCGTCCAAGAAGTGGATCACCTCGCAGTACGACCACTTCGTGCAGGGCAACACCGTCCTCGCCCAGCCCGAGGACTCCGGCATGATCCGCGTCGACGAGGAGTCCGGCCTCGGTGTCGCCATCGCGACCGACGGCAACGGCCGGTACGCCAAGCTCGACCCGTACACGGGCGCGCAGCTGGCCCTCGCCGAGGCGTACCGCAACGTGGCCACCACCGGCGCCCGGCCCCTCGCGGTCTCCGACTGCCTGAACTTCGGCTCGCCCGAGGACCCGGCGGTGATGTGGCAGTTCGCCGAGGCCGTGCGCGGTCTGGCCGACGGCTGCCTCCAGCTGGGCACCCCGGTCACCGGCGGCAACGTCTCGCTCTACAACCAGACGGGCGAGGCGGCCATCCACCCCACCCCGGTCGTCGCGGTCCTCGGCGTCATCGACGACGTGGCCCGGCGCACGCCGGTCGCCTTCCAGGAGGAGGGCCAGCTGCTCTACCTCCTCGGCGACACGCGTGCGGAGTTCGGCGGCTCGGCCTGGTCGCAGGTGGTCCACGACCACCTCGGCGGTCTGCCTCCCGAGGTCGACCTGGAGCGGGAGCGGCTGCTCGCCGACATCCTGATCTCGGCCTCCCGCGACGGCATGATCGACTCCGCGCACGACCTGTCCGACGGCGGTCTGATCCAGGCGGTCGTGGAGTCGGCGCTGCTCGGCGGCAAGGGCGCCCGGCTGGTCGTACCGGACGGGCTCGACGCGTTCACCTTCCTGTTCTCCGAGTCGGCCGGCCGCGCGATCGTCGCCGTGCCGCGCTCGGAGGAGGTCCGCTTCAACGACATGTGCGGTGCCCGGCGCCTGCCGGCCACGCGCGTCGGTGTCGTCGACGGGGACGCGGTGGAGATCCAGGGCGAGTTCGAGCTGCCCCTGGCCCAGCTCCGCGAGCTCCACGAAGGCACGATCCCGGCGCTGCTCGCCTGACGGCGACGGCGGTGCACGGGGAAGGCCCCGCCCGGTGTTCCGGGCGGGGCCTTCCCCGTGCCGGGCACGCTCCGCGGAGGCATAGGCTCACCCGCATGCCACCGGCCAAGAAGCGCGCACGGACCTACGACCCCGCCAAGATCCGGGCCGCCGTGCTCGCCCAGTTCGGGAACGTACGGGACGCGGTGCGCACCCTCACTCCCGCGCAACTGGACGGGCCCACGCGGCTCGGCGACTGGACCGTGCGGGACCTCGTGGCCCACACCGGGATGGCCGTCGGCGTGGTCAGCCGGTTCATCGACCTGCCCGCGCCCACGCACCAGGACGTCACGCTCCTCGACTGGCCGTTCGCGACCGCCGTCAACGCGGACGGGATCGCGGAGACGAGCCGCCGGCTCGCCGAGGCCAACCCGGACCCCGACGCCTACCTCGATGGCATCGGGCACCGCTTCACCGAGGACCTGGAACGGCACCCCGGCACCCGGCTGCTCGCCACCGGCGCCGGTCCCATGCCGCTCGCCGACTACCTCGTCACCCGTACCGTCGAACTCGTCGTCCACAGCGACGACCTGAACGACGCCGTCCCCGGGCTCGACGTCCCGTACGACCGGCAGGCCCTCGCCGCCGCGACCCGGCTGCTCGCCGACGCGCTCGCCCTGAAGGCACCCGGCGGCTCCACCGAGGTGCGGATCCCGCCGTACGCCGTCGTGCAGTGCGTCGAAGGACCCCGGCACACCCGCGGCACCCCGCCCAACGTCGTCGAGACCGACCCGCTCACCTGGATCCGGCTCGCCACCGGCCGACTGACCTGGGCGGACGCACTCGACGCGGCACGGGTCAGCGCGAGCGGGGAACGCGCCGACCTCGGCCCGCTGCTGCCGCTCATGGCCTGAGGCGCACCCGCCACGGTGCGCGACGCCCGAATCACCCTGGGCACTCCCAGGACGACCCGAATGATGTGCGACGCCTCACTCATGCACACCGAAAAGCGGCCGCCGGGCTTCTCCGACGGCGCCGTCACCTACCGCCTCGGCCCTCGCGCCATCACGTTGACCAGGGAAAACACCGAGACCGTCTTCGTCGCCCCACCTCTGTGACCAGGCAGGCACACAGTGTCACGGCCGCCCGACCCATTCGGCCCAGCGGGCGATCTCGCCTACACTCGGTGCCGTGCCACGTGGTGACGGTCGACTCAATCACGATCTGCTCCCCGGCGAGAAAGGCCCCCAGGACGCGTGTGGCGTCTTCGGTGTCTGGGCTCCGGGCGAAGAGGTCGCAAAGCTCACGTACTTCGGGCTCTACGCCCTCCAGCACCGGGGTCAGGAATCCGCGGGAATCGCGGTCAGCAACGGCTCCCAGATCCTCGTCTTCAAGGACATGGGACTGGTCTCCCAGGTCTTCGACGAAACCTCCCTCGGCTCCCTCCAGGGTCACATCGCGGTCGGACACGCCCGCTACTCGACCACCGGCGCCTCCGTCTGGGAGAACGCCCAGCCGACGTTCCGGGCCACCGCGCACGGCTCCATCGCGCTCGGCCACAACGGCAACCTGGTGAACACGGCGCACCTCGCCGAGCTGGTCGCCGACCTGCCGAAGGACACCAACGGCCGCTCCACCCGGGTTGCCGCGACCAACGACACCGACCTGGTCACCGCCCTCCTCGCGGGCCAGGTCGACGACGACGGCAAGCCCATGACCATCGAGGAGGCCGCCCACGCGGTCCTCCCGAAGGTGCGCGGCGCCTTCAGCCTCGTCTTCATGGACGAGCACACCCTCTACGCCGCCCGCGACCCGCAGGGCATCCGCCCCCTGGTGCTGGGCCGCCTGGAGCGCGGCTGGGTCGTCGCCTCGGAGTCCGCCGCCCTCGACATCACGGGCGCCAGCTACGTCCGCGAGATAGAGCCCGGCGAGTTCGTGGCGATCGACGAGAACGGCCTGCGCACCTCGCGATTCGCGGAAGCGAAGCCGAAGGGCTGTGTCTTCGAGTACGTGTACCTGGCCCGCCCGGACACGGACATCGCCGGCCGCAACGTCTACCTCTCCCGTGTCGAGATGGGCCGCCGGCTCGCCGCGGAGGCGCCCGTGGACGCCGACCTGGTGATAGCGACGCCGGAGTCCGGCACCCCGGCCGCCATCGGCTACGCGGAGGCCAGCGGCATCCCCTTCGGGGCCGGACTGGTGAAGAACGCCTATGTCGGGCGGACCTTCATCCAGCCGTCGCAGACCATCCGGCAGCTCGGCATCAGGCTGAAGCTGAACCCGCTCAAGGAAGTCATCAAGGGCAAGCGCCTGGTCGTCGTCGACGACTCCATCGTGCGTGGCAACACCCAGCGGGCCCTGGTCCGCATGCTGCGCGAGGCCGGCGCCGCCGAGGTCCACATCCGGATCTCCTCCCCGCCCGTGAAGTGGCCGTGCTTCTTCGGCATCGACTTCGCCACCCGTGCCGAGCTCATCGCCAACGGCATGACCATCGACGAGATCGGCACCTCGCTCGGCGCCGACTCCCTGGCGTACATCTCCATCGACGGCATGATCGACGCGACCACCATCGCCAAGCCGAACCTGTGCCGCGCCTGCTTCGACGGCGAGTACCCGATGGAGCTCCCGGACCCCGAGCTGCTCGGCAAGCAGCTCCTGGAGACCGAGCTGGCCGCCGGTCCGGCAGCCACGGCCGCGGCCGACGCGATCCGTCGCCCGTAAGCCCCGTAGAAACCAACCCGAAAGAACCCAGGCGATGTCTGCTGTGTCTGATCAGTCCTCTTCGGCGACGGGTCGTTCCGCCGGTGCTTCCTACGCGGCCGCCGGCGTCGACATCGAGGCGGGCGACCGCGCCGTCGAGCTGATGAAGGAATGGGTGCGCAAGACCGGGCGCCCCGAGGTCCTCGGCGGCCTCGGCGGCTTCGCCGGCCTCTTCGACGCCTCCGCCCTCAAGCGCTACGAGCGCCCCCTGCTCGCCTCCGCCACCGACGGCGTGGGCACCAAGGTCGACGTGGCCCGCCGGATGGGCGTGTACGACACGATCGGGCACGACCTGGTCGCCATGGTCATGGACGACATCGTGGTGTGCGGCGCCGAGCCGCTGTTCATGACCGACTACATCTGTGTCGGCAAGGTCCACCCCGAGCGTGTCGCGGCCGTCGTGAAGGGCATCGCGGAGGGCTGTGTGCTGGCCGGCTGCGCCCTGGTGGGCGGCGAGACGGCCGAACACCCGGGTCTGCTGGGCGAGGACGACTTCGACGTCGCCGGCGCCGGTACGGGCGTCGTGGAGGCCGACCGGCTGCTCGGCGCGGATCGTATCCGTAAGGGTGACGCGGTGATCGCCATGGAGTCGTCCGGGCTTCACTCCAACGGGTACTCCCTGGTCCGTCACGTCCTGCTGGACCGGGCCGGCCTCGCCCTCGAAGCGCACGTCGACGACCTCGGCCGCACCCTCGGCGAGGAACTGCTGGAGCCCACGAAGATCTACTCGCTGGACTGCCTGGCCCTGCTGCGCACCACCGACGTCCACGCCTACTCGCACATCACCGGCGGCGGGCTCGCGGCCAACCTGGCCCGTGTCGTCCCCGACGGCCTGCACGCGGTCGTCGACCGCGCCAGCTGGACGCCCGGCGCGGTCTTCGACCTGGTCGGCAAGGCCGGCGACGTCGAGCGCCTGGAGCTGGAGCGGACCCTGAACATGGGTGTCGGCATGATCGCGGTCGTGCCGCAGGAGTCGGTGGACGTCGCCCTCGCGACCCTGGCCGACCGCGGGGTCGGGTCCTGGGTGGCGGGCGAGATCACCGACCGCGGTGCGCACACGACGGGAGCCGCCCTGGTGGGCGACTACGCGAGCTGATCCCTGTAAGCAGCACAGAACCCGGTCGGTGACCGAAGTCACCGACCGGGTGGGTGCTCAGTACAAGGTCAAGCTCCGCGACGGTGCCGTGAGGACTGGTCGTCCTCGTCCTCCTCGTCGTCGTCCTCGTAGAGGTCGGCGTAACGTGAGTACAGGTCATCGTCCTGCTCATCGTCCTCGAAATGGTCACCGTTCGGCGGCGACTGGTTCGATGGCGATGCGCCCAGCTCCTCGGCCAGGCGTGAGAGGTCCGTCCCACCGCTGTTGTACTTCAGCTGGCGGGCGACCTTCGTCTGCTTGGCCTTGGCCCGGCCGCGCCCCATGGCTCGACCCCCTCAACGACGGGGCTCGACGGCCCCAGAGTCTGACACGCGTTCATGATCCGGAACGGACTCTCCGTAGAGAGGCCGGTCCGTAGGGCTTCCACGGTACCTGAGCCCACGCCCATACGGTACGTCGCCCGCAGCACGTGCCCAGCTCCCCAACCCGCGGGGCGCCCCGTCCCCGCTGGTCAACCGCGATTTTAACCACTTCTTGGCAGGCGACCCGCCGACGAACGTGAGAGTTCTCTCCAACTGTCCCCCGGCGGGTACCGGCCAACCCCGCGGAACGTCAGCGTCCGCGGGCGGCACCGGCCTCGTGCATGCGCTGCTCGGCGATCCGGTCGGCCGCGGCGGCCGGCGGGATTCCGTCCTCCTTCGCACGAGCGAAGATGGCCAGCGTGGTGTCGAAGATCTTCGCCGCCTTGGCCCTGCACCGCTCGAAGTCGAACCCGTGCAGCTCGTCGGCCACCTGGATCACGCCGCCGGCGTTCACCACGTAGTCCGGCGCGTAGAGGATCCCGCGGTCGGCGAGGTCCTTCTCCACGCCCGGGTGGGCGAGCTGGTTGTTGGCGGCGCCGCACACCACCTTGGCGGTGAGCACGGGCACGCTGTCGTCGTTCAGGGCGCCGCCGAGCGCGCACGGGGCGTAGACGTCCAGCCCCTCGACGCGGATCAGCGCGTCGGTGTCGGCGGCCACGGCCACGGACGGGTACTGGTCGGAGACCCGGCCCACGGCCTCCCGGCGCACGTCCGTGACGACGACCTGGGCGCCCTCGTCGAGCAGATGCCCGACCAGGTGGTGCCCGACCTTGCCGACGCCCGCGATGCCGACCTTGCGGCCGCGCAGCGAGGGGTCGCCCCACAGGTGCTGGGCGGAGGCGCGCATGCCCTGGTAGACGCCGAAGGCGGTGAGGACGGAGGAGTCGCCGGCGCCGCCGTTCTCGGGGGAGCGACCGGTCGTCCAGCGGCACTCGCGGGCCACGACGTCCATGTCGGCGACGTAGGTGCCGACGTCGCACGCGGTGACGTACCGCCCGCCGAGCGAGGCCACCATCCGCCCGTAGGCGAGCAGCAGTTCCTCGGTCTTGTCCCGCTCCGGGTCGCCGATGATCACGGCCTTGCCGCCGCCGTGGTCGAGTCCGGCCATGGCGTTCTTGTACGACATGCCGCGCGCGAGGTTGAGGGCGTCGGTGACGGCCTCGGCCTCCGTGGCGTACGGGTAGAAGCGCGTACCGCCGAGCGCGGGGCCGAGGGCGGTGGAGTGGATGGCGATGACGGCCTTGAGACCGGTGGTCCGGTCCTGGCAGAGCACGACTTGCTCATGGCCACCCTGGTCCGAGTGGAACAGGGTGTGCAGGACATCAGCAGGTGCGCCGGTTACGTCGGTCACGGTGGTGACTCCTGGGTAAGTAGCGGCGAGTGGAGACTGGGCTCCCGTGCGGGTGGCGGGTGCCGTGGCATGAGCGTAGGGCCTGCGCCCGCCCGCCATCCGCGCAGTGTTCAGGATCACCCTCCGAGGGCGTGCGCGCACGCATGGACGTGGCACGATTTGCAGAGGTTTCCCGTCCGTTCGAGCACGGCTCGTACGGGTCCCGTGCGGGTTCCGTACGGGTTTCGAGCCGGGTCCGGTGGGGAGGGAGCAGGCGTGCCCAAGGTGTCCTCGGTGATCGTCCCGTATGCGACGTACCTGCGTGTCTACGAGCCCCTGGCCGCCTTCCCGGAGCCGGAGCGGACCCACTGGGCGCGTTACGCGCGCCGGCCCGACCGCCCCTCCTACCAGGACGAGCTGCGGCGCTCGCTGGCCGACCTGCTGCCCACTCCTCCGGTGGCGGTTCCGGTGCACGAGAGCGGCGAGGCCTTCGTGGTGGACGTCGACGGCGTGGTCTGCGTGTGCCCCTGGCGCACCCGGCTGCGCGGCTGGCAGGCGCTCGGGGACCTGGCGGAGGAGTTGGCGCCGCCGGTCCTGGACGCGGTGCTGCCGCCGGTCGTGCGCCGGCAGGCGACCCAGGACTACGAGCGCTGGCTCGCCCGCAATCCCGACGCCCGGCCCTGGATCCGCACGGCGACCTGGCAGGTGCCGCTCAACTGGTTCGTGCTGGTCGCCGACGAGGAGCGGCAGTACACGAAGGGGGCCGCGGAGGCGGAGGGCGAGCCGCCGGTGCTGCGCTACCGCACGCCCATGGTGCAGGCGCGGCGGCGGGTGGCGCGGGGGCTGCGCACGCTCAAGGACACCATCGACGAGGGGCCGTTGATCGACGGTCTGGTGGACGTGGGGCGCTGGCTGGAGGAGTTCCACCCGCGCTCGCTGGTCGAGTTGGACTACGGCGGTCTGGTGCACGCGCTGCCGGCCGGCGAGCTGGAGGGTGATCACTCGGCGGCCGACGTCGCCGAGGGCATCGACGCGCTGCGGCGGGGGGACGGGGAGGCCGCCGGGGAGGCGTACGGGCGGCTCGTGGAGCGGTGGCGGTCGGTACGGGACCGGCGTTCGGCGAACTGACGCGCCGATCAATGGGGTTGATGTGACGTACGTCACGGTCGAAACAGCGTGTGACCGCGTACGGTCTACCGCACATCCCTGACCTGACGGGACGTTGGTTCCGATCCGGGCTTATGTGTCAAGCGTGACGGAGCGCACTTACGCGGCTCTTGCGTCTCTTGCCACTCCTCATGCCAAAATAGGACAAGGAGCTCGGGAAGGGCTCAGCATTGCACGCTTTAGGGGGGTCTGGTGACTCCTGCGCGCCACTGTGACTGATCGTCACAGTGGCGTGACTGTCCGCTATGGCATGGTCCATCGGCTTCCGTCGCTGATGAACACCTGGGAGGGCAATTCCATCGGTTTGGCCGACGCGGCTGGACAGATGGTGTAGTTGTAGTGCCGAGGACAAGCCGTTCGTCCTATAACCGACTCGACTCGCGTCCGCCATTTCGGGCAACGCGGGTCAAGGTGCAGAATTTAGAGGAAAGAACCGAGAAGGTTCGGTTCTCCCGAGGAGGCCGCTCATGACCGCTCGCACCCCTGATGCCGAGCCGCTGCTGACCCCGGCTGAGGTCGCCACGATGTTCCGCGTTGACCCGAAGACGGTCACGCGGTGGGCGAAGGCCGGCAAGCTCACGTCGATCCGTACGCTCGGCGGGCACCGCCGTTACCGCGAGGCCGAGGTCCGCGCACTGCTCGCGGGCATCCCGCAGCAGCGCAGCGAGGCCTGAACAACTCCATAATCGGGCATAACGGCCGGTCCCCCACTGGTCGCCACACCCGAAACCCTAGCTCCAAGCGACGCGGGACCTGCCCCAACAGGGCCCACGCCCAAGCCGAGAAGAACGTTCTGGCATCAGCACAGGGTGCGTCGTAGATCGCGCTGGACTCCGCCGGGTCCAGCGCGATCTTTTTTGTGCGCCGGGGGAGCGGGTTGCGGACGGTTCGTGAGCGGGCCTGTCGAAGTCTGGGGACGGGTGGGGAGCCGGTGTTCGATCCGCTGTGGAGGGGCTGTGGAACCGGTGCAATTGCACATATTAAATTGACCGGTTGTAGGGCTGTGGCGGGCACGTACTCTTCAGGAACTTATGCGGTGACACCCGTCACATGTCGTGAAGCTTGTTGGCGCCGTCCTGTGTGCGCTAAAGGGCCGTGCGTCCGCCCACCGACCCACCGTGGCACGGGTGTTGGGGCGGAAGCGGACGGGCGCGTTCACGCGGGGGCCGGGTCGTCGTCCTCGACGGGGTCCTCCGGGAGCCGGCCGGTGCCCGGGGGCGCGTCCATGGCCAGGCGCAGGAGGCGGTGGCAGATGGGACAGTGCCGGGTCACGTGCCCGTAGGAGGACGCGGCCGACAGGTGTGCCCGGAGCAGTGCGCGTGTCTCGTGCCGGGCCGATGCGGACGTCGCCATGCGCCACCTCCCCGGCCCGCCCCGAAAACGGGCCCTCCTCCCTGCGTACCGACCGAATGTGACTCCGTCAAGGTGCGGGGACCCCGAGGCCGCCCCGTGCCCGCACAACCGCCGTACCGCCCTCGAACGCCACTCACCCCACTCACCCGCCCCCGTCACCAAGACATGAACACAGAACAGGACCCCCCGCTTCCCGCCGAACGGACCGAAAAAGAGGAAACGCAGAAAGGGCCCACCTTGTGGTGGGCCCCCAGTGCACACAGACGACCCCACCTCCCGACGAGCCCCTTCGCGTGCGGTCCTGACGGGATTTGCTGTGTCTGATTGCGGCTCCGCCGCGGGCGCGGCCTCCCCCGGTGTGGGGCATGCAGAAAGGGCCCACCTTGCGGTGAGCCCTTCGTGTGCGGTCCTGACGGGATTTGAACCCGCGGCCTCCACCTTGACAGGGTGGCGAGCACTCCAAACTGCTCCACAGGACCTGGTTTCGCAGTGCCATTCGTGCGTTGCGCTGCGAGAAGAGACTGTACAGGAGGGTGAGCCCAGGGTCGAACTCACCCTCCGTACGGGATCGGTCACGGAGCGGCGGCGTCGATCGCCTTCACGATCCGCTTGTCCGACACGGGGTACGCCGTGCCCAGCGCGTGCGCGAAATAGCTGACCCGCAGCTCCTCGATCATCCAGCGGATGTCCAGCACGGCGGCCGGTGTCGGCCGGCCCTGGGGCAGCTGCTCCAGGAGCCACGCGTACTCGTCCCGCATCTCGTGCACCTTCTCCATCCGCGTGGTGTCCCGCTGCACGTTCGCCGCCATCTGCTGCAACCGCCGGTCCACGGCGATCAGATACCGCATCAGGTCCGGCAGCCGCCGTATCCCCGCCCACGTCACGAAGCCGGGCTTCACGAGGCCGTCCAGCTGCGTGCGCACGTCCGTCAGGTTCGGCAGCAGCGCGGGGCTCCGTACGCCCTTCAGACGGCGCTCGGCGGCCTGCCAGGCGGCGAGGACCTGCTGCACCTGCCCGACCGTGCGGACCGTCGTGTCGACGATCTCCGCCCGCACCTTGTCGTAGAGCTTCCGGTACGACTCCTCGTCCCAGACCGGCCCCCCGAAGTCCGCGATCAGCTTGTCCGCCGCGGCCATCGCGCAGTCGTCGAACAGCGCCTGGATCGACCCGTGCGGGTTCGCCGACAACCCGAGCTTCTGGGCGTTCGTCAGATGCTCGGAGGCGAACTTCGCCGGGTTCACCGGGATGGTGCGCAGGACGAGCCGCCGGGTGCCCCGCCACATCGCCTCGGCCTGCTCCTCCTCCGTGTCGAAGAGCCGCACGGACACCGTGTCGCCGTCGTCCACCAGCGCCGGGTACGCCTTCACCGGCTGCCCGGCCCGGCGCGTCTCGAAGACCCGGGTGAGCGTGCCGATCGTCCAGTCGGTGAGGCCCGAGCGCTCCAGCGACTCGCCGCCCCGGCGCTCCGCCGTGGCCGCGGCGGCCTGCGACAGCGCCTGGCGCGCCTTGGGCCGCAGCCGCAGCTTCAGCGCCTCCAGGTCCTTGTCCTCGGCCAGCTTGCGGCGCCGTTCGTCCACGATCCGGAACGTGATCTTCAGATGCTCGGGGACCCTCGCCCAGTCGAAGTCGTCCGCCTCGAAGGGCACCCCGACCATCCGCTTCAGCTCACGGGCCATGGTCACCGCCAGCGGCTCCTGGAGGGGCACCGCCTTCTCCAGGAACGCCTTCGCGTAGTTCGGCGCCGGCACGTAGTTGCGGCGGATCGGCTTCGGCAGGGAGCGGATCAGCTCGGTGACGACTTCCTCCCGCAGGCCCGGGATCTGCCAGTCGAAGCCCTCGTCCGTGACCTGGTTGAGCACCTGGAGCGGGATGTGGACCGTCACGCCGTCCGCGTCCGCCCCCGGCTCGAACTGGTACGTCACCCGGAACTTGAGCTGCCCCTGCCGCCAGGAGTCCGGATAGTCGGCCTTGGTGACCGCCTCCGCCGACTCCCGGATGAGCATCTCCCGCCCGAAGTCGAGGAAGTCGGGCTGCTCGTGCCGCTTGTGCTTCCACCAGGAGTCGAAGTGGGCGCCGGAGACGACGTGTTCGGGGACCCGCTGGTCGTAGAAGTCGAACAGGGTCTCGTCGTCGACGACGATGTCCCGGCGCCGGGCGCGGTGTTCCAGCTCCTCGACCTCGCTGAGGAGCCTGCGGTTGTCCGCGAAGAACTTGTGGTGCGTGCGCCAGTCGCCCTCGACCAGGGCGTTGCGGATGAACAGCTCGCGGGAGACCTCGGGGTCGATCCGCCCGTAGTTGACCTTCCGCTGGGCGACGATCGGCACGCCGTACAGCGTGACCTTCTCGTACGCCATCACCGCCGCCTGGTCCTTCTCCCAGTGCGGCTCGCTGTACGTCCGTTTCAGGAGGTGGCCGGCGAGCGGCTCGACCCACTCGGGCTCGATCTTCGCGTTGACCCGGGCCCACAGCCGGCTGGTCTCCACCAGCTCGGCCGACATCAGGAACCGCGGCTGCTTGCGGAACAGCGCCGAGCCGGGGAAGACCGCGAACTTGGCGTTGCGGGCGCCCAGGTACTCGTTCTTGTTGCCGTCCTTCACGTCCTTCATCCCGACGTGCGAGAGCAGGCCGGCGAGGAGGGAGACGTGCACGCGGTCCGACGGGGCATCCTCCTCGTCGAGGTGGATGCCCATCTGCTTGGCGACCGTGCGCAGCTGTGTGTAGATGTCCTGCCATTCGCGGATGCGCAGGAAGTTCAGGTACTCCTGCTTGCACATCCGGCGGAAGCTGCTGGAACCGCGCTCCTTCTGCTGCTCGCGGACGTACCGCCACAGGTTCAGATAGGCGAGGAAGTCGCTGGTCTCGTCCTTGAAGCGGGCGTGCTGCTGGTCGGCCTGCGCCTGCTTGTCGGCCGGGCGCTCGCGCGGGTCCTGGATGGACAGCGCGGCGGCGATCACCATGACCTCGCGCACACAGCCGTTGCGGTCCGCCTCCAGCACCATGCGGGCCAGCCGCGGGTCGACGGGCAGCTGGGCGAGCTTGCGGCCGGTGTCCGTGAGCCGCTTGCGCACGTCCTTCTGGGCCGGGTCGAGGGCGCCCAGCTCCTGGAGGAGCTGTACGCCGTCCCGGATGTTGCGGTGGTCCGGCGGGTCGATGAAGGGGAACTTCTCGATGTCGCCGAGGCCGGCCGCGGTCATCTGGAGGATGACGGAGGCGAGGTTGGTCCGCAGGATCTCCGCGTCCGTGAACTCCGGGCGGGCGAGGAAGTCGTCCTCCGAGTACAGCCGGATGCAGATGCCGTCGGACGTACGGCCGCAGCGGCCCTTGCGCTGGTTGGCGCTGGCCTGGGAGACCGGTTCGATCGGCAGGCGCTGGACCTTGGTGCGGTGGCTGTAGCGGGAGATGCGGGCGAAGCCGGGGTCGATGACGTACTTGATGCCGGGGACGGTGAGGGAGGTCTCGGCGACGTTGGTCGCGAGCACGATCCGGCGTCCGGTGTGCTGCTGGAAGACCCGGTGCTGCTCGGCGTGCGAGAGCCGGGCGTACAGCGGCAGGACTTCCGTGAATCTGTATCTCTTCTTCTCCAGCGCGTCCGCCGTGTCCCGGATCTCGCGCTCGCCGGACAGGAAGACGAGGATGTCGCCCTGCCCCTCCGCCATCAGCTCCTCGACGGCGTCCGTGATCGCGGTGATCTGGTCCCGGTCCGCGTCCGCCTCCTCCTCGGCGGTCTCCTCCAGGAGCGGCCGGTAGCGGACCTCCACCGGGTACGTGCGTCCGCTCACCTCGACGATCGGGGCGTCGCCGAAGTGCCGGGAGAAGCGCTCGGGGTCGATGGTCGCGGAGGTGATGACGACCTTGAGGTCCGGGCGCTTGGGCAGCAGCTGGGCCAGGTAGCCGAGCAGGAAGTCGATGTTCAGGGACCGCTCGTGGGCCTCGTCGATGATGATCGTGTCGTAGGCGCGCAGCTCGCGGTCGGTCTGGATCTCGGCGAGCAGGATGCCGTCCGTCATCAGCTTCACGAAGGTGGCGTCCGGGTTCACCTGGTCGGTGAAGCGGACCTTCCAGCCGACGGCCTGGCCGAGCGGGGTGCGCAGCTCCTCCGCGACGCGCTCGGCCACCGTGCGGGCGGCGATGCGGCGGGGCTGGGTGTGGCCGATCATGCCGCGCACGCCGCGGCCGAGTTCCATGCAGATCTTGGGGATCTGCGTGGTCTTCCCGGAGCCGGTCTCACCGGCGACGATGACGACCTGGTGATCGCGGATGGCGGCCGCGATCTCGTCCTTCTTCTGGCTGACGGGCAGCTGCTCCGGATAACCGACCGGGGGCACGCCGGCTCGCCGCTCGGCCATGCGGGCCTCGGCCTTGCCGACCTCTGCCTCGATCTCGGCGAGGACGGCGGCACGGGCCTCGGGCTTGCGGATCCTGCGGGCACCCTCCAGCCTGCGTCCGAGCCGGTGGGCGTCGCGCAGCGACAGCTCGGTCAGGCGGGGGGCGAGGGCGCCGAGGGCGGGGGCTGGATGCGTAGACATACGCGGTCCAGGATCTCACCCCGCGGAAATTGCTGGCGAACGGTTTTGTCCGTGGCGACCGAATGATGTGGAACGCCTCGTCATCACCCGTTCACTGACCGGTCAGCGCCTGGTCGGGGGTGCGCGGGGCGGGGGCCGGGGTCTCGCGCCGGGACGTGGCGCCGTCGCCCAGGGCGATGGAGCGCGCGGTGTTGGAGATGGCCTTGATCCCCAGGTAGGCCGTGGTCATGCTGCTCATCGCGGTGAAGGCGGCGGTCAGTACGCCGACGACGACCGCGGTGTCGCCGTCGAGCCGCCAGACGCCGAAGACGGCGACCACGGTGATCGCGAGATTGCTGACGATGACGGCGAGCAGTCCGTACCGCGCCCGGTACTTCTCCAGCTCGGTCTCCTGAGCAACTCCCGTACCGCCCCGTGCCATCGCCCGTCCCCCGACTCCCGATCGACTCCCGATCGACTCCCGATCCGACGCCGCACAACGTAGCGCCGCGCCCCTTGCGTACCAAGCGACCGTCCTGCCCCACCGACGGACTCCGGCCACGCCCCTCACACCCGTGGAGCGGGGCGAGGGGCGTGGCCGGGGCGGGGGTCCTACGCGGTCAGCGGCGCGTCAGGGCCTGGTGCAGCACGTCGTACACGTGGGTGTTGGCGTGCTTGCCGGTGAAGCGGTCGGACAGCGGTCCCGCGGCGGTCACCGGAACGTCCACACCGGTGTGGCCGGACGTGGTCCAGTCGATGGAGAAGTTCTTCTCGCTGCCGCGGATGGTGAAGGGACCGTCCTCGGCGGAGATGCCGTCGCCGGACTCGTCGGCGGCGTCCGACTCCTCGACGGCCAGGCCGCCGGTCTCGTGGTCGCCGGTGACGACCAGCAGGGTGTCGGGGTGGGTGGCGACGTAGGCGCGGGCCACGGCCACGGCCTTCTCCAGCTCCTGCATGGACTGCAGGACGCGGGTGCCGTTGTTGGAGTGCGCGAACTCGTCGGTGCCCTCCTCCTCGACCATGAGGAAGAAGCCCTTCTTGTTCTTGTCCAGCGTGCTCAGGGCCTTGCTGGTCATGGTGGAGAGACCGACCACCGGGCTGTACACGTCGCCCTGGCCCTCGGCGCGCTGCTGGAACATCTCCTCGTTGGCGAAGAGGCCGAGGAGCTTGCCGCCCTTGGCGCGGTTCAGCTGGTCGCCGTTGCTGACGTAGGAGTAGCCGGCCTTCTGGGCCTTCTTGATCAGGTCGCCCTTGGTGCCCTTGCTCGCCTCGGACGGGTCCTCGGCGGGCTGGTCCTTGAAGGCGCCGGCGCTGCCCGCGGGCAGCCACCAGTCCTCGCCGCCGCCCAGGATGACGTCGGGCTTGCTGACCTCGATGTACTGGCGGGCGATCTCGTCCTGCGCCGAGCGGTTGGCGGTGTTCGAGAAGAACGCCGCCGGCGAGGCGTCGGTGACCTGGGCGGTGGTGACCAGGCCCGTGGCCTTGCCGGCCGCCTTGGCCTGCTGGCCGAGGGTGGCCAGCGGGTTGCCGTCCACGTCGACGCTGATCGCGCCGTTGTAGGTCTTCTCGCCCGTGGCCCACGCGGTCGCCGCGGCGGCCGAGTCGGTGACGACGGCCTTCGGGTCGTCCGGCTCGGTGGTCAGCTGGCCCGAGGCGGGCAGCTTGTCCATCGCGAGCTGGCCGCCCAGGCCGTTCAGGTGCAGGCGGGCGGCCTGGCGCATGGCGGCGCCCATGCCGTCGCCGTTGATGAAGATGACGTTCTTGACAGCCGGGTTCTTGGCCTTGGCCGAGTCGTGCGGAGCCGAAGCCGACGCGCCCAGCGTCGGGTTGACCACCATCGTCACGACCGCCGCGGCGACTGCGGCGGCCGCGGGAGCGGCGAATCGCCGAGCCCCACGAAGATCCAGGGACACAACATCCTCCGTTGGTGTTCTTGTCCTTTGCTTGACCGTGAACATAAGGATCTTTGGTGGGTGATTGACCAAGTCAAGATGACCAGAACACGACGAGCCCTCCAGCGCAAGGTAAAGCCCCCCACCCAAAACTTGTCCGAACAGGTCAGGCGAGAGCGACCGCCGCACGGCACACGAAAACACCCCCTCCGAAAGAACCCGGAGGGGGTGTGTGCCCTGATGAGGGCTGTGGTGGCTGGGGCCGGGGTCGAACCGGCGACCTTCCGCTTTTCAGGCGGACGCTCGTACCAACTGAGCTACCCAGCCACGAGGTTCCCGAGGGAACCTCAGCGGTCCTGACGGGATTTGAACCCGCGGCCTCCACCTTGACAGGGTGGCGAGCACTCCAAACTGCTCCACAGGACCAAGCTGTGCGTGCAACAGTGTCGCACACGATCTTGCGTGCCCCCAACGGGATTCGAACCCGTGCTACCGCCTTGAAAGGGCGGCGTCCTAGGCCGCTAGACGATGAGGGCTATCGGCCCGCCTGGGCGCTTCTCAGCGCGTCGGGGACGTGAGAAGCATATGGGATGGCGGGGAGGATCGCCAAAACGGTTTACGGACCGCTGGGAGAGGCCGTGCCGGAGGGATTCGGGGGGCTCGGTGTGGCCCCCGGCTGGTTCGACTCCGGCAGGTGACGGCTGACCTCGGCGGTCGTCAGCCCCAGACCGCCCAGCTTGATCTCGTCCCACGCCTGGAGCGTGCGGCTGTCCCGGTCGAAGTAGAGGATCGACGCCTCGATCGGATCGGGGTACTTGCCCTCCACGGCCCGCAGTCCGCTGCCCCCCGTCGACCCCTCGATCCGCAGCCGGGTGCCGTACCGCATGACCTCGTCGCCCTCGTGGTGCAGATGGCCGGCGAGCACGATCGGCACCTCGCCGTCCGTCTCCCGCGCCGCCACCGGCTCATGGGCGACCGCCACGTCCACCGGTGTGCCGGCCGCCCTCTGGTCGCGCAGCGCCGACGCCAGCCGGTCCCCGGCCAGCCGCTCCGCCGCGTCGCCGCCCGGCACCACCGAGCGGTCGGGGGTGTACTGCGGGTCGCCGATCCCCGCGAAGCGCAGCCCCGCGACCGTCCGCGCCCGCCCGTCGTCCAGCACCCGCACGTTCTTCATGCGGGCCAGGTAGCGCTGCGTCTCCAGCGAGTCGTGGTTGCCGCGCACCCAGACGTACGGCACGCCCAGGTTGGCGACCGGGTCCAGGAAGCCGTTCTCCGCCGCCGTGCCGTGGTCCATCGTGTCGCCGGAGTCGACGATCACGTTCACGTCGTACTGCTTCACCAGCGAGGCGATGATCTTCCAGCTCGCCGGGTTGAGGTGGATGTCGGACACGTGCAGCACCCGGATGGTCGTCGGGTCGGGTTCGTAGGCGGGAAGCGTGGACGTGACGTCGTACAGCTTCGTCACGTTCGTCACCAGACGGGCCAACTCCTTCTGGTAGACGTCGAATTCGGTGACGATGTTGCGCGCGTTGCCGACCACCGAGGGCGCCGAGGACAGCAGGCCCGAGAACTTCGGCTCCAGCACCGACTTGGGGTTCCAGGTGGCGTACGCCGTCGCGCCCGAGGCCGCGAGGAGGGTGAGCGCGAGGCCGCCGGCCGCCAGGGCGCGGCGCGGGCGGCGGTAGACGGCGAGGCCGAGCGCCGTCGCGCCCCCCACCACGGCCACGCAGGAGCGCACGGCGAGGTCGAGCGTGCCGTGCTCGACGTCCGTCGCCACCTCGTCCTGGAGGCCGGACAGGCGCTCGGGGTGGTCGACCAGGGCCTGCGCGCGTTCGGGGTCGAGCTGGTCGACGTTGACGTCGAGCCGGACGGGTGCCACGTGGCTGTCGAGGGTGAGCGCGCCCAGCGGCGACACGTTGATCTTCGTGCCGCCGGTGAGGGACGGGCGCAGGGTCATCGTCGTGTTCATCGGCCCGACCGGCGCGCGCACGTTCCCGACGATCAGCAGCCCCAGCCAGGCGCCGACCAGCACCACCGCCGTCAGCCCGAGGGCCCGCACCCACGGGCGCGGCGCGCCGGCGAGTTCGAGGGCGGGCAGGGCCGTCGGGGAGCGGGACGCACCGCGCCCGCGGCCTGCGGCGTCGCGCCCGGGGGTCGTCGCGCCGCGCCCGGGGACCGATGAGTCGCGCCCGGGGGCCGTGCGGCGGGCCGTTCGGGTGCGGATCGCCTTCCGTACGCGGTCGAGGAGGACGGTGGTGACGCTGACCATTCGTGCCGTATGCCCAGACACGCGGGCGGATATGCGGCACTCCGGAACCTCGTGCCGACCCGCGCGAGCACTCTCGTACGGCCCGCGCGTACCGGACAATGGGCTCGTGCTGGAGATGACGCGCGAGGAGTTCGAGGAACTGGTCGCCGAGGCGCTGGACCGGATTCCGCCGGAGCTGACACGGCTGATGGACAACGTCGCGGTGTTCGTCGAGGACGAGCCGCCCGCCGACGACCCCGAGCTGCTCGGGCTGTACGAGGGGACCCCGCTGACCGATCGCGGCGAGTGGTACGCGGGGGTGCTGCCGGACCGCATCACGATCTACCGCGGGCCGACCCTGCGCATGTGCGCCACCCGCGAGGAGGTCGTCGCCGAGACCGAGGTGACCGTGGTGCACGAAATCGCCCACCATTTCGGGATCGACGACGCCCGGTTGCACGCCCTCGGCTACGGGTGAGTGCTGCACGCGTGTCCTCTTGCGGGCGACGGGAGTTGGGCAGCTTGACTTCCCGATCCGCCCCCGGAGGTGGCCGCCGTGCGCCCCTTGTACGTACCCGTCCGACTGGCCGCCGCGGTGCTGACCGTGGCCGCGGCCGCCGGCTGTGTGAACGTGGGTGAGGACGCCGGCCGGGCCGGCCCCTCGCACTCGGCGGGGCGGCGCGGCGGTGAGGCGCCGGACGGCGGCGCGGCCGTGCCGGGCGGGGTCGCCGGGTACGGCGGCCGGGCGGGAGACGGTGATCGGGGCCACGGCGGCAAGGCGAAGCCGGGGGAGTCGGGGCGCGCGTCGGCCTCGCCGTCCGGCACGGCGGACGCGTCCGGTGCGCCGGCGCGGCCGGGCCGCGGTACGGACGGTCCGGGCGTCCAGCTCCCGAGCCAGGAGCAGCCGACCCCCACCCGGCCCTCGGACCCCACGCCGACCCCGCCGCCCGCCGAGCCGCCGGCCTCCCCGCCCACGCTCCCCACCGCGGAACCGTCGTCGTCCGCCCACGAGGAGACGGGGCCGCAACTGGTCCGGCGGGAACCGGCGCCCGCGGCCGGAGCGCCGGTCTGACCTGCGACTATGGGCTCGGTTTGCCTTGAGGGGTGGTGGGTGCGTATGGTGGTAGATCGTTTGATCCCATTTGCCCGGCGCCAACGCAGAGCGCGCCGTGTGGCGCGTTCTCTCCTTTGCCGTGGCTGACCGCATAGAGGCGGTCGTAGACGAATCACGGAGTTGACGGGCGCGTGCCGACGAGACTCCGGAAGGTTTCGCATTCGCATGTCCGTGTCCAGTACTGATCACATCGTCGTGTCCGAAAACTCGAACAACGAGAACGAGAACACCGTTCACGACGACGCGACCCCGGTCACCGAGACCGCTGACACCCCCCAGACCACCTTCGCCGACCTCGGCCTGCCCGAGGGTGTGGTGCGCAAGCTCGCGCAGAACGGCGTCACCGTCCCCTTCCCGATCCAGGCCGCGACCATCCCGGACGCCCTGATCGGCAAGGACATCCTCGGCCGCGGCCGCACCGGCTCCGGCAAGACCCTCTCCTTCGGCCTGCCCACGCTGGCCACGCTGGCCGACGGCCACACGGAGAAGAAGCGCCCGCGCGCCGTCATCCTCACGCCCACCCGTGAGCTGGCCATGCAGGTCGCCGACGCCCTCCAGCCGTACGGCGACGTCCTCGGCCTGAAGATGAAGGTCGTCTGCGGCGGCACCTCCATGGGCAACCAGATCTACGCCCTGGAGCGCGGCGTGGACGTCCTGGTCGCCACGCCCGGCCGGCTGCGCGACATCATCAACCGCGGCGCCTGCTCCCTGGAGGACGTGCAGATCGCCGTCCTCGACGAGGCCGACCAGATGTCCGACCTGGGCTTCCTGCCCGAGGTCACCGAACTGCTCGACCAGGTCCCGGCGGGCGGCCAGCGCATGCTGTTCTCCGCCACGATGGAGAACGAGATCTCCACGCTGGTCAAGCGTTACCTCGTCGACCCGGTGTCGCACGAGGTCGACGCCGCCCAGGGCGCGGTCACGACGATGTCCCACCACATCCTGATCGTGAAGCCCAAGGACAAGGCGCCGGTCACCGCGGCCATCGCCTCCCGCAAGGGCCGCACGATCATCTTCGTCCGCACCCAGCTCGGCGCCGACCGCGTCGCCGAGCAGCTGCGCGACGCGGGTGTGAAGGCCGACGCGCTGCACGGCGGCATGACCCAGGGCGCGCGCACCCGCACGCTGGCCGACTTCAAGGACGGGTACGTCAACGTCCTGGTCGCCACCGACGTCGCGGCGCGCGGCATCCACGTGGACGGCATCGACCTCGTCCTGAACGTGGACCCGGCGGGCGACCACAAGGACTACCTGCACCGCGCCGGCCGCACGGCCCGCGCCGGCCGCACGGGCACCGTCGTCTCCCTCTCGCTGCCGCACCAGCGCCGCCAGATCTTCCGGCTGATGGAGGACGCGGGCGTCGACGCCGCGCGCCACATCATCCAGGGCGGCGCCGCCTTCGACCCGGAGGTCGCCGACATCACCGGCGCCCGGTCCATGACCGAAGTCCAGGCCGAGTCCGCGGGCAACGCCGCCCAGCAGGCCGAGCGCGAGGTCGCGCAGCTCACCAAGGAGCTGGAGCGCGCCCAGCGCCGCGCCACCGAGCTGCGCGAGGAGGCCGACCGCCTCGTCGCACGGGTCGCCCGCGAGCGGGGCGAGGACCCCGAGGCCGCGGTGGCCGAGGCACAGGTCGTGGCCGAGGCGGAGACGGTCGCCGAGGCGACCGCGCCGACCGGTGCGGTCGTGCCGGAGCAGCCGGTCGCGCAGGACGTGGACCGCTCGGAGCGGCAGGAGCGGCAGGAGCGCCCGGCGGGGACCGGTTCGTACGAGCGCAGGGACCGGGAGCGTTCCTTCGACCGTGACCGTGACCGCCGCGACGACCGTCGTGACGACCGCGGTGGCCGCTCCTTCGAGCGTCGTGACGACCGGGGTGACCGTGGTGGTCGTTCCTTCGAGCGTCGTGACGACCGTCGTCCGTTCGACCGTGACCGTTCCTTCGACCGTGACCGTGACCGCCGTGACGACCGTCGTGACGACCGGGGTGGCCGCTCCTTCGAGCGTCGCGACGACCGTCGTCCGTTCGACCGTGACCGTCGGGACGACCGCCGTGACGACCGGGGCGGCCGTGGTTTCGAGCGTCGTGACGACCGGGGTGACCGTGGTGGTCGTTCCTTCGAGCGTCGCGACGACCGCCGTCCGTTCGACCGTGACCGTTCCTTCGACCGTGACCGTGACCGCCGCGACGACCGTCGTGACGACCGCGGTGGCCGCTCCTTCGAGCGCCGCGACGACCGTGGCGGCTTCCGCCGGGACGAGCGCGGTGGGCACCGGGGCAGCGACCGCCCGTTCAACCGCGACCGGCAGGGCAGCGACCGTCCGGGCTTCCGCCCCTCCGGCCACGACCGCCCGTACGGCCGTCGTGACGACCACCGCGGCGGTTCCTCCGGCTCCGGCTCCGGTTCCTTCGGCCGCCGGGACGACAAGCCGCGCTGGAAGCGCAACGGCTGACCCCGGCCGGACCGTGTGAAGCGGGCCCGCACGACCACACGGTCGTGCGGGCCCGCTCGCGTGTGTACGACGCCTGGCGTAAGGCGATTGCGTATACGACGGCGCGTTCCGGCCACGGAGTGACGCATGTCACGCTGTCGACGGGGGAATCGCTGGGGGCATGACAGATGACGCCATGCCCCAGGGAGCGAGCGGGCTGTCCGACGAGGAACGGCTCGCCCAACTCGGCTACACACAGGTCCTCGCCCGCCGCATGTCGGCCTTCTCCAACTACGCGGTCTCCTTCACGATCATCTCGGTCCTGTCCGGGTGCCTGACCCTCTATCTCTTCGGGATGAACACCGGCGGGCCCGCCGTGATCGTCTGGGGCTGGGTCGGGGTCGGCCTGATGACGCTGTTCGTGGGTCTGTCGATGGCCGAGATCTGCTCGGCGTACCCGACGTCGGCGGGCCTCTACTTCTGGGCGCACCGCCTCGCGCCGCCCCGCTCGGCGGCGGCCTGGGCGTGGTTCACGGGCTGGTTCAACGTGCTCGGCCAGGTGGCGGTGACCGCGGGCATCGACTTCGGCGCCGCGTCGTTCCTGGGCGCGTATCTGAACCTCCAGTTCGACTTCGAGGTGACACCGGGCCGTACGGTCCTCCTCTTCGCGGCGATCCTGGTGCTGCACGGCCTGCTGAACACCTTCGGCGTGCGGATCGTGGCGTTCCTCAACAGCGTGAGCGTGTGGTGGCACGTGCTGGGCGTCGGGGTGATCGTCGGCGCGCTGGCCTTCGTACCGGACCACCATCAGTCGGCGTCCTTCGTGTTCACGCACTTCGTGAACAACACGGGCTGGGGCAGCGGGGTGTACGTCGTCCTGCTCGGCCTCCTGATGGCGCAGTACACCTTCACCGGGTACGACGCCTCGGCGCACATGACGGAGGAGACGCACGACGCGTCCACGGCGGGCCCGAAGGGCATCGTCCGCTCGATCTGGACGTCCTGGATAGCCGGCTTCGTCCTCCTCCTGGGCTTCACCTTCGCGATCCAGTCGTACGACAAGGAACTGGCGTCGCCGACCGGGGCGCCGCCGGCCCAGATCCTGCTGGACGCGCTGGGGGCCACCGCCGGGAAGCTGCTCCTGCTGGTCGTGATCGGGGCGCAGCTGTTCTGCGGGATGGCGTCGGTGACGGCCAACAGCCGTATGATCTACGCCTTCTCGCGGGACGGCGCGCTGCCCTTCTCGCGGGTCTGGCACACGGTCAGCCCGCGCACGCGCACCCCGGTCGCGGCGGTCTGGCTGGCGGCGGCGGGCGCGCTGGTGCTCGGGCTGCCGTACCTGATCAATGTGACGGCGTACGCGGCGGTGACCTCGATCGCCGTGATCGGCCTCTACATCGCGTACGTGGTCCCGACGCTGCTGCGGGTGCGCAAGGGCGCGGCGTTCGAGCGGGGGCCGTGGCACCTGGGCCGCTGGTCGCAGGCGATCGGGGTGGTGTCGGTGGTGTGGGTCGGCGTCATCACGGTCCTCTTCATGCTCCCGCAGGTCTCCCCGGTCACCGGGGAGACGTTCAACTACGCGCCGGTGGCCGTCCTGGTCGTCCTGGGCTTCGCGGCGACGTGGTGGCTGGTCTCGGCCCGCCACTGGTTCCTGCGGCCGGACCGCGCCCGCACGGCGGCCCCGGGGGCGTCCCGCACGCCCGCGACGGAGCCGTGAGCCGGCCCGTCCCACGCCCCGACGCGGCCGCGTCCCCGATACCCGATCGGAGACCCGGCCTCGTCCGGCTATGCTCGGGGAGGCAACACCGCCGGGGCCCTTAGCTCAATTGGCAGAGCAGTGGACTTTTAATCCATTGGTTGTGGGTTCGAGTCCCACAGGGCCTACCGGTGCGGGGGAGGGGAAACCCCTTCTGACCTGCTACGCAGCGCTCGGGTCGGCTTCGGTCGGGTCGGGCGCTGTGGCGTTTTCGGGGTTCTGCGTGAGCGATGCGTGAGCGGATGTTCGATCAGGGCCGCACGTTGGGTGATGCTGACAAGATCCCTCGCGGGTGTGTCTGCGAGGCGTCGCAGCGGCGCGGTGCCTCTCGCTCCGCGCTGCGATAGACGATGGACCGGCCGCAGCTGAAGCCAACTAGCTCATCCGTCGTTTTCTCAGCCTGCGAAGTCAGAGCAGTGGCCCACACCTTCCAACTGATCTGTCATGACTGACGGCAGCCACCTCAACATCAAACTTCAGTGGGCTACTGCGTGCGGGACAGCGGAATCCCACGCCGCTCTAGGCTTGGGCACGTACACAACGCTTAATCACGGAGGGCTCCTGCTGATGGCCAAAGAGATCACCGGTGCTGTGACACGCTGGGACATCTCAGAAGCTGTTGTCTTTTCGGGCGTGATCGGTGCGTTTCCGCTGGTCGGGGATAGCAGTGGTGATTCCGTGGGAGTCGTGACCTGTCGGGTCGTCG